>JAUYTH010000296.1 GCA_030695165.1 Bacteroidales bacterium | reverse complement strand
TGCTCCACAATGGTAGCCCTGATTCTTGCCGGGAAAGTGGGGTCCAACATCTCCTCCGAGATAGGCAGTATGAGAATAAGTGAGCAGATTGATGCAATGGAGATGATGGGAATAAACTCTGCCAACTACCTTATTCTACCTAAAATAGCAGCAGCCACCATCTTCAACCCCTTGCTGATGCTAATGAGTTTTATCCTTGGGCTACTGGGGGGAGCGATGATTATCTCGCTTACCGGAGTTATAACCCTGAGCCAGTATTCAGAGGGGCTGCAATATGCATTCCGTATGTACTACATATTTTACAGTATGATTAAGATGGCCGTATTCAGTTTTATAATAACGAGCATCTCTTCATATTACGGTTATTATGCCGACGGAGGTTCACTGGGAGTCGGGCGTTCCAGCACCAAAGCGATTGTTGCAAGTAGTGTTGCAATTCTACTTGCCAACCTTGTGATTACACAACTGATGTTAAACTAACCAACCTTAGAAGATCTATTATGATACAGGTAAAGAATCTTGAAAAACACTTCGGTGATAATCACGTTCTAAAAGATATATCCATAAAATACAAACCCGGGGAGTGCTCACTCATAATTGGAGCAAGCGGATCGGGCAAGACAGTTTTGCTCAAATCTCTGGTGGGGCTTCACGAGCCCGATTCCGGAGAGATCTGGTACGATAAGGTAAAGTTCAGTTCTCTCTCCTTTAATGAGAAGAAGAATATCCGCAAAGAGATCGGAATGCTGTTTCAGGGAAGTGCCCTCTTTGACTTTGCAACTGTAGAGGAGAATGTAAGATTTCCGATGGATTTCTTCACCGAGTGGAGTGATAGTCAAAAACTGGAGAGGGTAAATTT
Organism: Bacteroidales bacterium; assembly: GCA_030695165.1. Lineage (GTDB taxonomy): Bacteria > Bacteroidota > Bacteroidia > Bacteroidales > UBA932 > Bact-08. The sequence goes on along the minus strand of JAUYTH010000296.1, from coordinate 3,593 downwards.
TTGCCTCAACCGGGTAAATCTTAAAAATGTGAACAAATTGATGCCAAATGAGTTGAGCGGCGGGATGCAAAAGAGAGTGGGGATTGCCAGGGCTATAGCTCTCAACCCCAAATACCTCTTCTGTGATGAGCCAAACTCCGGGCTGGACCCGCAGACCTCAATCCTGATAGACCAACTGATCTCCGAAATAACAAAAGAGTACAACATAACCACAGTTATAAATACTCACGATATGAACTCTGTAATGGAGATTGGAGATCGGGTGGGGTTCATCCACAAAGGGAAGCTACTTTGGGAAGGAGACAAAGAGAACGTACTTACCTCCGACTGTGAAGAGCTCAACAGCTTTGTATTTGCCTCAAGAATGGCCAAGAAAGTAAAAGAGATGATGGGTTAACCCATCATCTCTAATCTTTTGGAGGCTGTTCCAAATCTATAATAGTGATTAAAGCACCGGTTTAACAGATTTTATAATTACATCCGAAGTTGGTCTGTCCGAGAAATTTGTTGGAACAGCTGCTATCTTATCTACAACATCCAAACCATCAATTGTCTCTCCAAAAACTGAATATGCGCCGTCCAGCTGTGCGCAGGTTGCTGCATCTTCTACAATATAGAACTGAGAACCCGAAGACTCCTTCATAGGGTTTCCGGCATCACCTCTTCTTGCAGCAGCAAGTGCTCCCTTCTTGTGGTTGAATTGAGGGAGAATCTCCGCAGGAATTGTATATCCCGGGCCACCTGTTCCAAAGCTCGCCTCATTGGCCATATCCTTTGAAAGAGGGTCACCTGTCTGAATCATAAATCCTTTAATGATCCTGTGAAAACGGATTCCGTCGAAAAACCCTTCCGAAGCAAGTTTAACAAAGTTGTCCCTGTGTTTGGGAGTCTCTTTATAGAGTTTAATTCTGATTGTTCCTAAATTGGTAACAATGTCAAAAACCGGCTCCTCGGGGAGATCGGCAGGATTGAAAATTAGATTTGTCTGCATAGTAAGTGAATCGTCTGTTTTAGTGGCTTCCCCCGGTTGAACACCGCCCTGCTTTCCTTTACACGAAAAGACTACTAAGGGAATGATTAGCAATAGTTTAAAAAATTTGGCTTTCATCTGTATAATTATTTTTTTTATGTACCTTTGTAAAGCTTCACAAAATTACCTCAATTGCCATAATTATGCAAATTAAAAAGATCTTAGCAGCAATTCTGTTAATACTTGTCACGGGTTGGGCAGATGCACAGAGTGTGGGGCTGGTTCTAAGTGGAGGAGGAGCAAAAGGTATATCTCATATTGGCGTAATAAAAGCTCTTGAAGATAATAATATCCCTATAGATTATGTCGCAGGAACCTCAATGGGGGCAATAGTTGCCGCTCTATACTCAATTGGTGTTACTCCCAACGAGATGCTTGCAATGTTTCGCTCACCTGAGTTTAACTCCTGGTACAAAGGGGAATTTGAAAAGGGCTATGGAACCTATATTTACAGACGTGAGCCCACAGCAGAGATGGTGGGAGTATCTCTATCACATCACAAAACAAGCCGGCTGGCTATAAAGTTACCAACCAGTCTGGTTGCCCCCTACCCTATGGATCTTGCAGTAAAGCAACTTTTTGCATCTGCTGCTGCAACTTGCGGATATGATTTCAATAACCTTATGGTACCCTTCCGTTGCGTTGCTGCAGATATTGTCAACAAAAGACCCTTGGTATTGAGAGGAGGAGATCTTGGTTCGGCAGTGAGGGCATCAATGACATACCCGTTTCTCTTTAAACCCATTGTGGTAGACTCTGTGCTTCTGTTTGACGGAGGGCTATACAACAACTTCCCCTGGGATGTGATGGAAAGTGATTTTAATCCGGACTATATGATAGGTTCAAAGTGCTCGGGGAATGCAATTTTGCCGGACAGTGAAGATATCTTAAGTCAACTGGAGAATATGCTTAGGGTTGAGACCGACTACTCCATTCCGAAGGGGAAGGGGGTATTGATAGATATACAGCTTCCCGGAGTCTCAATTATTGACTTTCAAAAAGCAGATGAAATCTTCAAAATAGGTTACGAAAATACATTAAAATATATTGCCGGGCTAAAGAGTGCTATTCAAAGGAGAGTTACTCAGGAGGAGATTCTACAAAAGAGGATGGATTTCCGGATTAAAACACTCCCGCTAAGGTTTAAGGATGTTTTTATCGACAACAGCGCCCTTAGCAACAGCGAGAAGGAGTTTATAATAAGAACAATTAAAAACAACTCGAACGAGCCATTCAGCTTTGACCAGCTCAAAAGAGGCTTTTACAGAGTTGTTGCAACAGACAACATAAACACCCTCTATCCGGTGGTAAGGATGAGAAGCGACTCCCTCTTTGACCTCTATCTGCAGGTAACCAAAAAATCACCGATGAAGATCGCCATTGGGGGTAATATCTCGTCTTCCTCTCTTAACCAAGGTTATCTGGGATTTCAATACAACAAGTTCTCCAAAAACCCTTGGAGAGCATCTGCCGATTTTAATCTGGGAAGGTACTACTCCGGGCTAAACCTTATGTTGCGTCAGGATATAGGAATAAAGCCCCTTTGGTTTTATGAGGCACAGTTCACCCTCCACCTGTTCGACTATTTTGCCGGCGGACAAACAGCGTTCTTTGCAAACAGAGTCCCTGGAAATGTTCAGGAGAGCGAAATGTTCTTCACCCTGAGCGCCGGAACTCCGATTAATATTGAGAGAAATATACTTGCAAAGTTTAATCTCTATCTGGGAAGAAACCTCTATGAGTACTACCAGACAGATAACTATACAACTTACGATGTTCCGGACCGGACACACTTCACATACTTCTCTCCCACAATGACTCTTGAGAGGAACACCACCAACTACAGGCTATATCCTACCGACGGGAAGAAACAAAAATTATCTGTTAGATATGCTTATGTAGATGAAGAGCATACTCCCGGCAGCACATCCCTTACCAGAACAGAGATCAAAAGAGGCAACCACTCCTCATTCTCTGCAAGGCTGACCACAGAGTACTACTATACCATAAACAGAAATGTATCTTTGGGAGTACTTGCAGATATTAGTCTCTCCAACAGAACCTATATGGGAGACCACATATCTACACTCCTCTATCTACCTGCTTTTCAGCCCAGCCCTCACAACAGAACGCTCCTGCTTAATGCATACAGGGCACCCTCCTTTGTGGGAGTTGCATTAACACCAATAATAAAGGTCTCTCCCGCTGTTTCCGTTCATATGCAGGGGGCATATTTCCAGCCAAACAGACTTCTTATTGAGAACAGCGAAGGGATTGCAAAATTCACCGAGCTCTTCCCGATGGGCTCATTTATGGCAAATTTTGCTGCAGTATGGCAATCACCGGTTGGCCCGGTCTCTCTTTCTGCAACCTACTATCAAAAGTCTGAGGTCAAGTGGTACCCGCAGCTTAATATTGGATTCCTGATTTTCAAATCTAAAGCCCTGGCAAACTAAAATAATTATAAAAGCAGAGATTAATGAGCAGCAACCCCTTAAAAAAACTGGCAGGCGAAACAGCTATTTATGGTTTCAGCACCATCCTTGCAAGGGTAATCAATTTT
>JAUYTH010000244.1 GCA_030695165.1 Bacteroidales bacterium | reverse complement strand
TGGAACCAATACTTCCCTAAGGGTTCAAAAAAGATCTCAAACAGAGAGATATCTGCTTCTCAAATAGCTATAAAAGAGACTTTAGCACCACAAAATGGAGAAGATATAGAGAGAAGAGTGGTCTATTTCCCATCCTGCATTACACGCAGTATGGGGTTGTCAAAGGAGATGTCCAACGAGGCAGAGGTTACAAAAATCACAGAGAAGCTACTAAAAAGAGCCGGATACACAGTTATCTACCCAACAGGCCTTAATTCCCTCTGCTGCGGAATGGCATTCTCAAGTAAAGGATTTGTTGAGGCAGGTATAGAGGCATCAGACAAACTTGAAAAGGCTCTTTTAGATGCATCAATGGGTGGGAAAATACCAATACTCTGTGATATGAGTCCTTGTCTGTACACAATGCAGAGCAACTTTGGAGAGAGACTCAAATTATATGAACCGGCTGAATTTATATCCAAATTTGTCCTGGATAAACTTGATGTAAAAAAACTTGATAGAAAGATCTCTGTTTTTGCTGTTTGCAGCGCAAAAAAAATGGAGGTAGACCAATATCTGTACGACATTGCTAAACGATGTGCCAAGGAAGTTGTTATAATTGACAGTAACTGCTGTGGGTTTGCAGGAGACAGAGGTTTTTTGCTACCGGAGCTAAACAAGCACGGGTTGAGAGATCTTCGCCTCCAAAGCGAGGGGTGTTCACAGGGGTATGCAACCAGCAGAACTTGTGAGATAGGGCTCTCAAATCACAGCGGGATAACCTTCTCTTCAATTGTATATCTTGTAGAGGAGGCAAGCAGTTATGTAGTTTTGTAATAATCTCACTATTAGCTAAAATTATTGAAATTACATCACTATAGCCTACTTTGAGTGTTTAACTATTAACGTAATTTTTCAACATTAATATGTTCAAGAGCCTGAAAGAGTTTACAGATCTCCTTGAATCAAAAGGAGAGCTTATAAGAATAAAGGAGTTTACAGACCCGGTTCTGGAGATTGCAGAGATCACAGACAGGGTGAGCAAACAGCCGGGTGGTGGTAAAGCGCTGCTCTTTGAGAATACCGGAACCCAGTTTCCGGTTCTTACCAATATGATGGGGTCCGAGAGTAGAGTTGCCCTGGCTTTGGGGATAAACAGCTTCGGTGAGATTACAGATTATATGGAAAATCTTATGAAGGAGCTAATGCAGGAGCGAGGCTCGCTGCTCGAGAAGCTTAAACTTTTGCCCCAACTTCGCGAAGCTGCCGGGTGGCTTCCCAAAAAATTCAGAGGGCAAGCCCCTTGCCAGGAGTCGGTCCTATTCAAACCGGAGCTTAGCAGGCTCCCTATTTTAAAGTGCTGGCCTGGTGATGGCGGTCGTTTCATCACCTTACCGATGGTTCATACCAAAGATCCCGAGACGGGGATCAAAAATCTTGGTATGTATCGTATGCAGGTCTTCTCCGAAGAGAGTACAGGTATGCACTGGCACAGGCACAAAACCGGAGCCAGACATTTTTCGAAATGTAAAAGCGGACAGTTCCCGGTAGCCATCACACTTGGTGGAGACCCCGTTTACACATATGCAGCAACAGCTCCGCTCCCGGAGGGTATAGACGAGTATCTCTTTGCCGGCTTTCTTCGAAACAAAGCAGTCCAACTTACAGATTGCCTCACACAACCGCTTCAGGTTCCAGCAGATTGCGATTTTGTTATTGAGGGCTATATAGACAAAAGCGAACAGCTTGTAACCGAAGGTCCTTTTGGAGACCACACAGGGTTCTACTCACTAGAAGATCTCTATCCAAAGCTCCATATCACCTGTATCTCTCACAAAAAAGATGCTATTTATCCTGCAACACTGGTTGGAATCCCCCCTCAGGAGGACAAATACATCGCAATTGCAACCGAAAAGATATTCCTCACCCCTATTCAGCTGACAATGGTTCCGGAGATATTGGATCTCCATCTGCCAGAAGAGGGGGTTGGTCACAACATCGCAATTGTAAAGATAGAGAAGAGCTATCCCGGGCAAGCAATAAAAGTGGCACACGCACTTTGGGGGGCAGGTCAGATGATGTTCAACAAAATAATGATTGTCACCGACAGGGATATTGATATTCGCGACAAAGAGCAAGTTTTGAGGGTAATTGGTGAGAACTATGTTCCGAAACGAGACACTCACTTTAGCCGGGGTCCTCTGGATGTTCTTGACCACACTGCTCCACAATGCGGTTTCGGAGGTAAGGTGATGTTTGATGCAACTCTTAAACTTCCCGAAGAGCGCGGCTCCTATACTTTATCAAACCCTAAAGGAATGGATGCCATTAGCTTTGCACACTCAAATAAAGAGTTAAAGGGGCTGATTAATATTTTGGTAGATCCCGAAATTTCACTCGAAGAGCAATACACCCTTTTATGGATTTGGGGCAGTAACTGCGACCCAATCAGAGACTCCTGCTTCGAAGGTGAGCTACTTGTTATGGACAGCAAAACTAAAGTTAAAGGCAAAGATGGATTCACCCGCGACTGGCCTCAATTTGCACTCTCATCGCCTGAGACAATAGAAGCTGTAGACAAAAAATGGTCATCCCTTGGAATAGGAGAATTCATTCAATCCCCTTCATTGAAATTCATTAGAGAGAGAAAATAGTAATTTATTAAAGGATTTGTTATAATTTTCATACTTTTGACCCTATCGGAATATTTAAGCATATTTAAGAGCGTGATAGATGATAATTGAGAGTATAATAAAAGGGTTTATAGTGGGTATTGGCGCCTCCATTCCCCTTGGACCGCTCGGTGTGATGTGTGTTCAGAAGACCCTGAGCAAAGGGAGAATTTCGGGCATCGTTACAGGCTTGGGAGCCTCATTTACCGATACTATCTTTGCAACATTTGCTATTGTCAGCCTTGCTCTTATTCAGGAGTTCGTAAGAGATAATGAGATATCGGTACTCTTTTACGGAGGATTGGCAGTTATTGTAATTGGTCTTAAGATATTTCTCACAAACCCTGTTAAGCAGATACGTCGTAACAAAGGTGGAAAGAAGCTCTTTGAAGATTTTCTCTCATCTGTAATAATGACAATCACTAACCCGGGAGCAGTATTTTTGATTCTTGGTCTTTTTGCATTTGTTGGTCTTAATGTAGACGGCAGCTCCTCCGGTGACGTTATCTTCGCTGCACTTTTAGGGGTATTTCTCGGCGCTAACACCTGGTGGATAATCCTTAGCACATCCATAAATATCTTTAGAAACAAATTTCGTCTTAAACAACTCCTTATGATTAACCGGGTTGCAGGAGTCATAATTATGGTATTGGGTCTCTTCTCCGTTGCGGAGGGGAGCTGGCGATTTTTAATGTCATATTTCGCGTAGCTCTTTAGCACTATTTTTGTATCTCTTTTTTACATACCTTTGCACCACTTTCAAATGGGGATGTTTTGGTTTTGACAGCATTCACAATCGGAAGGTAAGCACGTCGAGCGTTGTATCCCCGGCTCGTAAATCCCGGAGTACAAGCCATAACAGGCAATAACAACTTAGCACTCGCTGCGTAATTAGGCTCTGCCTAATTCCTTAATTGCCACCGGCCAGGTCCGGTCGCGACGAGTATCCCGCCGATCTTTGCGCCGTCTATGTTTCGGTATATGGGGTATCATTAAAGTACGGATGCGGAGATCTACGCCTCTAAAGTCTCCTAAGTATTAAGAGGATAAGCCTTAAGTGGCCTGCCTTTCGGCAGCTTAAGGACCAAAATCGTAGAGAGGATAAGCGTGTAGAAAGTCTTTGGATGGTTTGTTTGGACGGCGGTTCGAATCCGCCCATCTCCACAAAAAGAGGTTGCCCGACCCGGTAGCCTCTTTTACTTTTTAAAAATGTTGAGTGAACGGGGGGAGTATCAGCACGGAAAATCCTCCCCACCTTCGGCGGGTCCCCTCCCTCTTCGGGAGCCAATGTTTTCCTTTGCTGATACTCCCCCCGTTCACATTTAATATTTACTCTAAAACT
>JAUYTH010000243.1 GCA_030695165.1 Bacteroidales bacterium | reverse complement strand
ACAGATATACAGGGTCTTGACCCTGGTAACTCTCAGTTTTTAAGGAGTATATGGAATCTTCAAGTTGTAACAACAGATGAGTGTAAAAATGGCTGGGGAAATGACTCCTGGGTTCCGGAACTTAATAATAACACCTGGAGTAATATTAAGAATGAGTCTATTGACGGTGTATATTATCGTTCAATGTTTATAATTGCTTTAACAAATGAGTATCTAAAGCAAACTTCAGACGATAAACTCTCTTCAAGAGGTCATAGTTCAATGAAGGGTGATGTAACCCTATTTCGTCTGGAGGCAAGGTTTATGAGAGCTCTGGCATATTCAATTCTGATGGATACTTATGGAAATCCTCCATTTATAACAGATGAGAATCCTATAGGAGCCTATATGCCTTCACAGATTGGAAGGAAGGGTATTTTTGATTATATTGAAAAAGAGCTTATCGAAATTGAACCTGGGTTAAAGGATCCACGTACAAACGAGTATGGAAGGGCAGATAAAGCTGCAGCCTGGACACTTCTTGCACGTAACTATCTTAATGCAGAGGTCTATACCGGAGTTAAAAAATATACAGAGACTATCACCTGGGCAAAAAAAGTACTTTTAGGCGGATACTCTCTCTCTCCAAACTACAAACATCTTTTTATGGCAGATAATGATGTCTCATCTGCGAAGAACGAGATAATATTTCCCATCGTTTTTGATGGAACAAAGGTCCAGACCTGGGGGGGTATGACTTACCTTGTTGCCTCTTCAAGATCTGGAAGTGAGAAAGATATTGTTAACAACGGAATACAGCAGGCTTGGGATGGAAACCGCGCTACTTCAAGGCTTGTTGATAAATTTACATATACCGATTTAAGTGGAGACTATCCCGTTAGCCCGGATAAAAGAGCAATTTTCTTCAAAAAAGGTCGCTCAAAGGAGATGACCAACCCTTTAAATACATTTGCAACACAGGGGTGGTCTGTCTTCAAATTCTCTAATGTTAAGTCTGTGGGTGGAAACGGTAGTCACGGAGATTTTCCGGATACTGACTTTCCATATTTTCGCCTTGCAGATGTATATCTTATGATTGCAGAAGCCGTACTAAGAGGTGGAAACGGAGCAACAACTTCAGATGCAGTAACCTATACCAATCTTTTAAGAGCACGCGCTTATGGCAATTCAAGCGGCAATGTCTCATCAATAGATCTTAACTTTTTAATTGACGAAAGGTCAAGAGAGTTGTATTGGGAGGGAACAAGACGAAGCGATCTAATAAGATTTGGGCTTTACACAGGGGGAACCTATCTATGGCCTTTCAAAGGTGGACAATCTGCAGGAGTAAGTATTAACGCTCGTTACAACCTCTTCCCTATTCCTGAGGCAGATATGATGGCTAATCCAAATTTGGAGCAGAACCTTGGATATAATTAATTTAATCTGATAATTATAAAAAATATTAGTAATGAAAGCAATAAAATATACATTATCGGTTTTGGCTCTCTTTATTCTTTTTACTTCGTGTACGAAGGATAACTCAAATTTTACATATTTCGACCCGCAGGATATGGTTAAAGCTAAGATTAACAAACCTGCAGATGTTGTTCTAGAAGATGAGAAGAAGGGAGATAATCTACCCGCTATAACCTGGACTCCTGCGCAATATGGATTTGATGCTGCAGTAAACTACGTTATTGAGATGAGTATAAAAGGAAAAAACTTCAATCCTGTTAAAGTAATAGGTTCTGTTTCAAGTGCATCACTTATTATGAAAGGGTCCGATATGCAAGCTGCAATGGATAATCTAGGTGCAGTACTTGGGACAAAACAGGAGGTTGAATTAAGAGTTAAAGCTACCATATCAGATCAAATTCCTGTACAGATATCTGATGTAATTAGTTTTTTTGTAACCACTTATATGCCTAAAGAGAAGGAGTATAACAAAGTTTGGATTGTTGGTGACTATTGTGGATGGAATCACTCTAGATCTCAGTTTCTGTATGATATTGCAGGAAACAAAGAGTATTTTGAAGGGTGGGTTATGTTTAGCGGAAAAGCTCAAAATGGGTTTAAGATAACATACACAGACGGATGGCACGGAAATGATATTGGATCAAACGCAGGATCTGTTGTCAACAATAAGATAAAAGTTGAACCAGGCGGAAACATATCTCTTTTTACCGGAGTAATAATGTACCTTAAGCTGGATAACAGAGACCAGAACAACAGAACACTTGAGAGAGTCAAGTCAATCTCCAGAATCGGTCTGATTGGAAGTGCAACACCTAATGGTTGGAACTCTCCTGATACAGAACTTATATTTAATGAAACAACTAGGCTATTTGAGGCAACTGTAACCCTTACAGATGGTGAGATCAAGTTCCGCGCAGACAATGATTGGGGCACAAACTGGGGTAAATACAAACCGGAAGCCGGCAAAAACCCTAATCAATTGACACTCGGAGGAGACAACATACCTGTTACAGCAGGTAACTATAAAGTTACTTTTAATATTAATAAAGTTGATCCAACTTTTGAGTTAATCAAACAGTAGCTCTATTTATTTGTTAATAAGAGGGAGCCACATTTTATGCCCGGCCCCCTCTTTTTTAAATCGTATATCTTATGAGAAAGCTTTTATCGTCTCTCTTAATTTTGTCACTTTTATTCTCTTGCAGCAAAGAGAAGGAACCAACAGATCCCCAGGGAGGTGCAAATGACGGAAAGAGTCTCTTTGTGGAGGCTAACTGGGATGGAGTGAAGAGAGGCGAGGTTTTTTACCAGATTTTTGTTAGATCATTTGCTGACTCAGATGGTGATGGTGTAGGAGATCTTGCAGGGGTTACTCAAAAGCTTGATTATTTAAATAATCTTGGGATTTCGGGAATATGGTTAACCCCAATTCATCCCTCTCCTTCATATCACGGATATGATGTAGACGACTTTATATCTATTGATACTAAATATGGGACAATGTCCCAATTTGAAGCCTTGATATCGAAGGCCTCCTCAATGGGAATAAAGGTTATTCTGGACCTAGTAGTGAATCATACCTCAAAAAATCACCCTTGGTTTAAATCAGCACTCTCTTCAACCGGAAGCACATACCGTAATTGGTACCTTTTTGCTCCATCTGATAATGTCCAGGGGTGGATATCGAGTGGTTTGGTTCCAATGACAAATAATTATTTTTCAGGACATTGGCACTCTTTAAGTTCTGGTACAACCGACTATAAATATATGGGAATGTTCTCAGATTGGATGCCGGATCTAAACTACGGAGAGATTTCGGTCGTAGAGAACTCTCCGGTATTCAAGGAGATGGTGAAAATTGCGGAATTCTGGCTCTCTAAAGGGGTATCCGGTTTTCGTCTGGACGCAGTTAAGCATATCTATCAGAGTGAAGATTCAGATGAAAATCCGCGTTTTCTTGAAAAACTTTATAGTGCAATCAAGGTGAAGAGCCCCGGGGTCTATATGATTGGTGAAAACCTTACCGGAGATTATAATAAGGTGGCTCCTTACTACAAAGGACTTCCCGCCCTTTTTAACTTTGATGCCTGGTACAAACTAATCTATGTGATAGAGAATTCTCACGCAAAATGGTATCCAAAGGATATTAAAGAGATGGAAGTAAAGTTTCGTTCTGTAAGGGCAGATGCAATAAATGCGACTAAACTCTCCAATCACGACGAAGACAGAACGATGTCCAGATTGAACAACGATGTTGCTAAAGCAAAGATTGCCGCCTCAATTCTTCTCACCGTAAGCGGTTCTCCCTATATTTATTATGGGGAGGAGATCGGGATGAGAGGGATGAAGAGTAGTGATGACAGGAATGTCCGGGAGCCCTTTCTTTGGTCTCAGTATTCATCCGACACTTACAGAACCAAGTGGCATACACCATTGAATTCTACTGAGCCATCTGTGTTACCGGTATCGTTACAGCAGGATGATAAAACATCCATACTAACTCACTATAAGAGACTTATTAAATTAAGAAATACATACTCCTCTCTTGCCAAAGGAAGCATAGAGGTCCCGGAGTATTTTGACAGCTATCCTAAGCAAATTATGGCGTTCTACAGAGAATTTCAAGGAGAGCGACTTTTGGTGATTCATAACGTATCATCTTCCATATCTACATATATACTGGATCATACTTTTAAGAAAGGTGTTGCCGAATTCGGAGGTGTAAGCTATGTAAAGATTAATGAGAGTAACTATTCGGTATTGATGCCTGCATATTCATCCGTGATATTTGAACTATAAAATTAATTGATAAAGGATTATGAGATTATTTCTAATAACATTGTCTACACTCTTTGTGGTAATATCTTGTGTAACAAGAGAGGTCTCAAATATATTTACTAGGCTTGAGCCTGCATACAGCGTAAAACTAAACAGTGATACTACGGAGCTTATTGTTAGGGATTTCTTTCCGCTTTTAGAGAGAGTGGACTCTATCTCTTCCCTTACAATCAAGGTAGAAAAGAGTCCTGGATTTGATACTGTTTTATTAATAAAAACAGATAAAACCAAATTAGTTAACACAATAAGTATATACAGCGGTAATGATAAAGGAGTTCTTGCCGCCTCCTGGAGAAAAGAGATTAATTCTGGAAATGAAATAGATAGAGTTAAATTAATTACTCTTGAGAGAAGAGACAGAAGCATTAAAGTGCTAATGACGGGTAATAATCCCCAGACGCTTGTTTTATGGCAGAATTGTATAATTGACCCGTTTAACATATCTGTGACCAAAAATAAAGAGGATGTCGGCAGAGTTGAATTAAAGATTGATGTCCCACATTATGCAGCTACTCTTGAGAGATCTTACATAAGGGTGATTGCTTTTAGTGAAAACTCAGTGTCAAACGATCTGTTAATTCCTTTAAGTTATGGTAAAGTTATAGGTAGTACCAATGAGTTAAGTCGCACAGACAAACATACCCAGATAATGTACTCTCTTTTGGTTGATAGGTTTCTTGACGGAGACTCTACAAACACGAAGCGATTAAATGATCCCGCTGTATTGCCAAAAGTTGATTATTACGGAGGAGATTTAAGTGGGATTGTAAAAAAAATTGAGGATGGATTCTTCAATGAACTAGGAATTACAACTATTTGGTTGTCTCCAATTACTCAAAACCCCTTTGATGCCTGGGGACAATACCCGGATCCAAAAACAAAATTCAGTGGATATCACGGATACTGGCCAATTTTTATAACAAAAATAGAGAGCCGTTTTGGAGATGAGAGAGTTCTTAATGATCTGCTTGAGAAAGCTCACGACAGAAATCATAACGTTATTCTCGATTATGTTGCCAACCATATGCATATTAATAGTCCTACTTTGATAGACCATCCGGATTGGGTTACTCCCGATACTACCCCTGATGGTCGTCCAAATTTTGAGTTATGGGATGAGTTCCGACTAACCACTTGGTTTGACAAGCATATTCCGTCTCTTGATCTGGAGAAAGATTATGTATATAACCCTATGACAGATTCTGCGATGTTTTGGCTGGAAAATTTTGAGTTTGACGGGTTCCG
>JAUYTH010000234.1 GCA_030695165.1 Bacteroidales bacterium | reverse complement strand
AAGGAGGCGATTGTCATCCCCAGTACGCATAGCCAAAGAATTGAGGTTCTTTTTCTGATTGAGTATTTTATATTTCTCCTTATCATCTATTTATGGTGATATGGCTCCCCTTTATTTATTGTAAATGCTCTGTAAAGTTGTTCCAAAAAAATAACTCTTACCATTTGGTGAGAGAATGTCATTCTGGAGAGTGAGATCTTGTCGTGTGCCCTTTTATAGACAGCATCCGAAAATCCGTATGCACCACCGACGGCGAAAACTGTCTTTTTTACACCCCGCAGATTCCACCTCTCTATTCTTGCAGCAAACTCCTCTGATGTGAGGGTTACACCTCTCTCATCTAGTAGCACCAACTCATCTGCCTCTCCTATGTTTTTCAAGATTTGCTCTCCCTCCCGCTCTTTAATCTGCTCTTTGGAGAGTGATGATGCATTTTTAACATCCGGGATCTCTTTTTTTGAATATGAAGTATAGTACTTAAGTCTCTCTTCATAAAGAGAGATGCCCTCCTTTAGGTAGGCTGTATCTGTCTTTCCTATCAAGAGAAATTCTATCTTCATCCTTACAAAATTACTATTTATTTGAGATATATCGTGGAATTATATTAATTTTATAACTTTACGGGTGGCTTGAATTTTGCTATTACTCCCCTTGAGGGATATTGATATGATGAAACAGATTTATAGTTTATTAATATTATTGATTACAGCTTTTTCCGGATTATACTCTCAATCCGTGCAGGCTCAGGCAAAAGAACAGGATGTATTTGTTCCTATAGCTAAATACATCCAAAATGGAGACGCCGAAAGTCTATCTGCGTGGTTTGCGACAAATCTCGAAGTTGATATACTGGGAAATAATAATGTCTGCAGCAAACAACAGGCCAAACAGATTGTTAAGGAGTTTTTTACCGCTTACTCTCCCAAAAGCTTTGTGATTAATTATAGAAGCGGTAAACCACCTATGACCTTTGCTGTCGGGAACCTTAGTGCCGGAGGAAGTAAATTCCGAATTACACTATTTGTAAAGACTCAAACCAACGGCAATTTTATCCAGCAAATGAGAATTGAAAAGGAGTAGATTATTGTTAAATAGATAGTTCTGCCTACCTGAATATAGGTTTTGCGTAATCTATCACATCCTCTTTAGTAATTACATTGTTACTTAAAATCATAAGACGTTCAACCACATTTCTTAGCTCGCGGATGTTTCCTGTCCATTTATAACCGGCCAGCTCTTCAAGTGCATTATCGTCAATCTTTCTAAGTGGTAATCCGCTCTCCTGTGATATCTGCTCAAGAAAGTGTTTAGTTAACAGAGGTATATCCTCTCTCCTCTCAGATAGCGGAGGCACGTGAATTACAATTACACTCAGTCTGTGATAGAGGTCCTCGCGGAAAGTACCCCTCTCTATCTCCTCGTTTAGATTTTTATTAGTTGCAGCAATAACTCTCACTTTAACACTGATATCCTTGTCGCTTCCCACCCTGCTAATTCTGTTCTCCTGAAGTACTCTGAGAACCTTTGCCTGTGCTGCAAGGCTCATATCTCCAATTTCATCCAGAAAGAGTGTCCCTCCATCTGCCTGTTCAAACTTGCCTTTATGCTGCTTTACGGCAGAGGTAAAGGCCCCTTTTTCGTGCCCGAACAGCTCGCTCTCAATGAGCTCTCCAGGTATTGCAGCACAGTTTACCTCAACAAAAGGCATTGAGTTTCTGCTGCTCTTCTCGTGCAGCCATCTTGCCACAAGCTCCTTACCTGTTCCATTTGAGCCGGTAATTAGTACCCGTGCCTCTGTAGGAGCGACTCTCTCAATCATATCCTTTATTCTGGTAATTGCAGATGAGACACCAACTATCTCAGGAATTTTGGAAACCCTTTTCTTGAGAGTCTTGGTCTCTTTTACAAGGTTAGTCCTGTCGGTTGCGTTCCTGAGTGTAATTAATATTCTATTAAGGTCCAGAGGTTTCTGAATAAAATCAAATGCTCCCTTTTTAATGCAGTCTACAGCAGAGTCTATCGACCCGTGCCCGGATATCATTATTACAGATGAGTCTATATTTGCTTCGTTTAATCTGTCAAGTAACTCCATTCCGTCCATATTGGGCATCTTGATATCGGAAAAGATTACATCAAAACTGTCCGAAGTTGCCAGTGCAAGCCCCTCAACTCCGTCTGAGGCAAGTGAGACATTATGTCCTTCAAATTCTAGGATCTCCTTAAGTGTGTTGCGTATTGATTTTTCGTCGTCTATTATAAGAAGTTTCATCTCTTTTGTATTTTCTTTTATTCATTTACTCCAATGGAGGATGCTGCTTCGGCCATATAACCCTCTTTAAGAGAGAACGATGATTGATATAGCTCTTTGATCCCTATTTTTCTGATTGTATACTCTACAAATATACTGCCTAAAACCATATAATCTACCCTCATCGGTGACATCCCGGCCATTGAGAGCCGCTCCTCTCTTGTAGATTCAAGCAATTTGCGGTGAAGTGCCAAAAACATTTCAATCGGCAACTCCATAGCAGGGAGCGATCCGTCGTCATCTTTAAAAATAAGCTCCCTTAGCGTATCAAATGACCCGGAAGAGCCAATTAGCAGTGTTGGCTTATAGATTTCAATCTGTTCAAAGAGAGTTTTGAGTGAGTTGTCCAGATATGCTTCATATCTCTCTATCTCTTCCTCTGTAATAGGATCTGAAGGGTTTATTATCTCTCTCATCCTTATAACTCCAAGTGGAAAGCTCTCTTTCCAGTAAATCGTCTCTTTGTCTGCAATTATAAACTCGTTGCTGCCTCCTCCTATATCCAACATCAGCACCTTTTCGCTATATAGAATTATAGATTCCCTTATTCCCTTGTATATAAGCTCTGCCTCTCTCTCTCCGGTTATAATTTCCACATCTATCTTGTATCTCTCTCTTAACATCTGCGCAAACTGCTCCCCGTTTGAAGCATCCCTTATTGCAGATGTTGCAAAAGCCTTTACTCTATCTACCCCTCCGAATATCTTAATTTGAGCGAACATATCATCCAAAACCTCTATTGATGACTCTATCGACTCCCTGCTGAGTGCTCCACGACGAAAGCCGTCTCTTCCTATGTGAGAACCCGCCTTTATCACCTTTTTTATATCGCACTCTCCTTTTGAAATCCTTGCCAGAAGCAGATTAAAAACATTTGTTCCTAAGTCAAAAACAGCAAGTCTCATCAAAATAATTTTTTCAAAGATAATCCTTTTTTGTGTATGTTTGTTTATTGTATTATTATGGAAAGAAGAGACATTATCATAGCAGTAGACGGCCACTCATCTACCGGTAAAAGCACTTTTGCAAAAAAGGTAGCTGCTCGCTACGGCCTCATTTATGTAGACACCGGAGCTCTATACAGAGGGGTCACACTTGCGGCGCTAAGGGCAGGTTTTGGGGATAACCTTTTGGAAATTGATGTGGAAAAGCTCAGCAGAGAGCTTTTGCGAACAGATATCCGTTTTTTACCTACTGCTCAGGGGGGAGGAAGCGAACTACACCTTAATGGAGAGAATATAGAGAGAGAGATTCGAACTCTTGAGGTTGCAGGAAGAGTTAGCATTTTTGCATCAATTCCTGCAGTGAGGGAGTTTGTTGACTCAATTTTAAAAGAGTACGGGAAAAAGAGAGGAGTTGTTATGGATGGAAGGGATATCGGGACTGTTGTATTTCCAGATGCAGATCTTAAAATCTTTATGACTGCAGACCCTCAGGTGAGAGCAATGAGAAGATATAGGGAGATTATTGCCCGGGGAGAAGAGGCCAATTATCAAGATGTTCTCTCCAATGTAATCGAGAGGGACTATATGGATGAAAACAGAGAGACCGCCCCTTTGAGAAGAGCAGAGGATGCTCTCTTTCTGGACAACAGTGATATGACTCAAGAAGATGAGATGGTATGGATAGAGAAGATAATATCGCAAAGATGGGGTTAACCGTAGAGGTTGACCGCAAATCGGGTTTTTGTTACGGAGTTATAAAAGCTGTTAAACAGGCCGAAAATTTCCTTAACAGCAATGAAAAGATCTACTCTCTGGGAGCCATTGTTCACAATAACACAGAGCTCTCAAGGCTCAAAGAGCTGGGAATGGAGGTGGTTGATCACACTATGATTGACAATCTAAAAAGTTCTGTTCTCTTTATCCGGGCTCACGGAGAGCCCCCCTCAACCTACGAATTGGCAGCACAAAAGGGGCTAACCATAATGGATTGTACCTGTCCTGTGGTTTTGAAACTTCAGGAGAGAATTCGAACAGGTTACAAAGAGATTAAAAAGGTTGGCGGAACAATACTGATTTTCGGAAAGAGAGGGCACGCAGAGGTAAATGGGCTCGTAGGGCAGGTAGATGGTGATGCCATAGTGATTGAGAACGAAAACGATCTCTCTATGGTAAATTTTACAAAACCCATTATGATTTTCTCTCAAACAACAAAAGATCCCGGTGAGTACTTGGCACTCATATTCAGTATAAAAAAGAGAATTATTGAACAGGGTGCTCCTTTAGAGCGTTTTACATCACATAACACTATCTGCAGGCAGGTATCCTCAAGACACCCGCATCTTAAGCTTTTTTCAACGAAACACTCTGTAATAATATTCGTTAGCGGACGCGAGAGTTCAAATGGGAAGGTTCTCTATGAGACCTGTCTCTCTGTGAACCCAAAATCATATAAGATTGAGTGTATTTCTGATATTGACACCACCTGGTTTACTCCGGGTGACTCCGTGGGTATTTGCGGGGCTACCTCAACTCCTATGTGGCAGTTGGAGGAGGTAGCAAAAAAAATAAGAGAACTTTAAAACAGGTATGGTATCCAAATCAATCACTTTTGCCCACGTAATACTACCATTGCGTATAACAATGGATGTTACCTATATTGTACCTGAACCATTAATAAAAACTCTGCGAACGGGATCTTTCGTAAGGGTACCCTTCTCCGGAAGCATCTATATAGCTGTAGTTGATTCCCTCACCAATGAACCACCTCCCTTTAAGGGGGAGATAAAGGAGATTGAGTCTGTGGAACCTATTTTCGGGGCATCAAAAAATGAGATTGAGTTCTGGAAGTGGATTGCAGAGTACTATATGTGTACTGTTGGAGAGGTTTTTAAAGCTGCTTTTCCGGAGCCTTTGACAAAGACAACCCTGTTAAAGCGAAAAAGAGTGATTCGCTCTGCAACTGTTGTTGAGGCCCCCTCTGAGCTCTCTCCTGCCCAACAGGAGGCTCTTATACAGATAGAGAAGAACATCAAAACAAAGATGCCGACACTCTTGAAGGGGGTTACAGGTTCCGGTAAGACCGAAATATATATCCAGCTTGCACATAAGGCGCACAGTAGAGGCGAGAATGTTCTTATTATGGTTCCCGAAATTGCACTAAGCCGCCAACTGAGTGAGAGGTTGGAAAATATCTTTGGAGATGACCTTCTTGTATATCACTCAAAACAGAGTTCTGCGGTGAGAAGAGATATCTATTCCCGAGTTAAGGAGGGGAGTAACCCCTATATTATTCTCGGGTTGCGATCTTCTGTGTTCCTTCCTTTCGAAAAACTCGGCATCATTATAGTTGACGAAGAGCACGACGCTTCTTACAAACAGAGTGAGCCTGCACCAAGATATAACGGCAGGGACTCTGCACTTATCCTCTCTAAAATACACTCTGCCGGTGTTGTTCTGGGCTCTGCCACCCCCTCTCTTGAGAGTATCTACAACTCTCACTCCGGAAGATACTCTCTGGTGGAGTTAAATGAAAAATTCTACGGAGATCATATACCCTCCGTCACTATTATTGATACTATCCGGGAGCAGAAAAGAGGAAAAATGGAGGGGTTGTTTTCTCAAACTGTACTTGATGAAATTAAAGATAGGTTGTCAAAGGGAGAGCAGACACTTATCTTTAGGAACAGACGCTCCTACTCTCCTCTTGTCCAGTGCATATATTGCGGTGATATCCCTCATTGTCTTCATTGTAATGTCTCACTGAGTTACCACAAAAACAGGGGGGCTCTCTCCTGCCACTACTGTGACTACTCCAAAAGGTTTACCACTATTTGCACTAAGTGCGGTAGGCCCGGGTTAAAGGAGAGAGGGTGCGGGACAGAGATGATTGAGGAGCAGATAAGGGGGTACTTCCCTCAGGCCAGAGTTGCCAGATTTGACGCAGAGACCACTGCCCGTAAAAGTCAAGAGGCTAAAATCTTACGCGAATTCGTAAATGGAGAGACAGATATACTAATTGGAACACAAATGGTTAGCAAAGGGTTTGATTTTGAGAAACTAACCCTCATCGTTTTGGTCCAGGCAGACAGTATGTTTGCAGTTGAAGATTTCAGATCCTCAGAAAGGGCTATGCAGATGCTGGTTCAGCTTGCCGGACGAGGGGGTAGAAGATATAACAAAGGTCAAATAATAGTTCAGACAGCACAACCCCAAAATATAATTTATCAACAGTTTGAGCAGAGCAACAGTAACATTGCAGCAGAGCTCGAGCAGAGGGGTGAATTTGAATACCCTCCCTTTACAAGATTAATAAAAATAGTAATTAAGGGCGGCAAACTCAATAGTGTTGATAATTTCGCCCAATCAATATCCCGCTTAC
>JAUYTH010000214.1 GCA_030695165.1 Bacteroidales bacterium | reverse complement strand
GCAGACCATATTTTTATTAATCTGCTTCGTGAACACAATCTATACAATGTAGTCTGGCAGGCAGTTACAGTATTGCTGCCGATAAAGAGTGTAGGGGTTATGGGAGATGAGAGAACATACGAATACACAATAGCTCTACGTGCTGTAACCTCAACCGACGGAATGACAGCAGACTGGGTTCACCTTCCTTACGAGTTTCTTGCCAAGGTTTCTAACGACATTATAAATAAAGTTAAAGGTGTAAATAGAGTTGTATATGATATATCTTCAAAACCACCTGCAACAATTGAGTGGGAGTAGAATGGCAGTTGACCGGAAATATAGATTGTGTCTTGTCCTAAAAAAAAGGGTGTTCCAAATTTGAAACACCCTTTTTTTTTGAAAGTAAAGTATTACTGAACAACAGTCTCTACTTTTGTGCTGTCTGCTGCTACTACTGCTGTGCTGTCTGTAACTACCTTTGTAGTGTCAGCAGCTACTTCAACAACCTCTTCTGTTTTTGCTGCATTGCTGCCACAAGAAGTAAGTGCAAATCCTGCCAATAGGAATAGTGCGAAAAATTTTTTCATTTTTGGGTGTTTGTTTTGTGGTTAATTAAAATCGACCGCAAATGTAGCAGTTTTTTTTAATTTCTAAAAATTTAAATCAATCCCGGCTGAAATAATCACTCCAGGCATCGGAAAACCTTCATTAACAGAGTATGAAACTCCTGTAATATTGTCACCATTTATAAAAAACCGAGTATCAAGAGTGCCAATCAATCTTTTGTATGAGGCTCTTACATTAAACAGTAGATAGTTCTCCTGAAGTTTTGTGGCTGTGTTGAGGTACAGGCCTCCAATATATTGACTGTTAAGATTTAATATAAATGGACCGGGAGAATATCCCATTGATAGATAGAGCTTGTGAGTGGGAGCAGCAAGAAGAGGTTTGCTGGTTTTGAGATAGCTGTAATTGAAATCTGCTCTGAGGTTTGGTTTTACTCTATAACTAGCCATCATTTCAAATCCTCGGTTGTCAAAAAATCCTGTGTTAAGATTTTTTGGTATACCATTAATCCTCAGTGTTTCGATCATATTCCATCCGTCAATATAAAACAGAGATAGCTCTGCAATCAGGTTTGAGTTTAACATAGTTTGTCCTACAGAGAGTTCAAAGTTAACCATACTCTCCGGCATCAGATTCGGATTCTGAGGTGGGAACATATACATCTCCCGGATATTGGGGCTTCTGTAACCTTTTGATATAGATCCTTTAATGACATTATTCGGGAAAGCCTTAATGGTCAATCCAATCTGAGGTACCCACTCACTCAAAAAAGATGAGCTGTATTCAAATCTTAAGCCTCCATTAATGGTGAGAATATCGAAGAACTCCTGCTGAACAATGAAATATCCGGCAGTTTCGTGAACATTTCTGTCTGAGAGAGTTGTGTTTGTTCCGGATGCAATGGAGGAGTTCCAGGCCTTGCCCCCCCAGTTTTTATAATCAAAGCCAAGAGTAAATGAGTTGCCTTTAAAGACTCTCAGGCTTTCATACAGCATCACTCCATAGTTATGATCATTGGAATTAAAAAGATAACTCCTTGGTAATTCACCAACCTTGTAACCGTCATTGATTTCGTGATCGCCTGCATTTACAAAAACCTGAAGAGCTCCCGAACCATATTTGTGGGTATTCTCCAGAGATATTGATGCAGATGCCCTCATAATATCCATCTCGTTTTGAGTTATCGGATCATCTTTCCTACCCGGGTTCTCACTATATATCTTTGCAACGCTTACATTCCCCGAAAGATTAAAGTGCTCCCCTATTTTATAACCGGCTTTTGCAAATCCATTGGTAATTTTAAACTCAGAATTACTCCTGTGTCCATCACTTCTGTCGTGGTTAACAGAAACAAAGCTTGAAAAACGCCCTTTGTTATAACCATTGTTAACCATATACTTCTGGGTATTGTAAGAGCCATATGATACTCTGGCCCTGCTCTCCCTTCCGTCACCCTTAAATTTTCTAGTAATTATATTCACAACTCCTCCCATTGCATTGGAGCCGTACAGAAGTGATCCCGGTCCGCGGATTACCTCTACCCTCTCAACGTCTGAAGAGACATAGAGATCTGGAAGAGAGTGTCCAAACAGACCTGCCCACTGTGGCTGCCCGTCAAAAAGCATAAGAACCTTGTTTCCCTGCCCCACACCCCTTATGTTAATCTCACCCGCAGAGCCCGACGAAACTCCGAAGCCTATCACACCTCTCTGAGTTACAAATAGCCCCGGCACGTGTTGAGATAAAATAGGGAGCAAAGCAGAGTTTCCGCCTGTCTCAATATCCTCTTTCTCCAGAACCGAAATTGTGAGAGGCACATTGTTTCTGTTAACCTTGGTTTTGTTTGCAGATATCACAACCGAGTTGAGATTTACTGCCTTTAATGTATCTTTAATCCCAGTCGTTTTCTCTTTCTCAGAAGCAAAAAGATTTACAGATAGTGAAAAGAGAGGTATAACCAACCCAACTACTCTTATTTTATTAATTATATTACGAACCATATTTGTTTACGATTTTAATAATCCAGTTTTATGAAAGTGCAAATATAATATCTTAGTTGGATTATTCTAATCGCCGATTTTCTGACCTTGGATGGCATTTGAGTATGCTCTCTCTCCATTTTTCGCTATTAACGTGGGTATAAATTTCGGTAGTAAGAATACTTTCGTGACCTAGCATCTCCTGAACAACCCTAAGATCTGCACCATTTTCCACCATATGGGTTGCAAATGAGTGGCGAAATGTGTGTGGTGATACCTCTTTGATGATCCCTGCCTTGGTACTCTCCTTTTTTATTATGAGAAAAATCATCTCTCTGGATAGTTTTGAACCACGTCTGTTAAGAAACAGAGTATCCTGTGCGTTTTTGGCAATTTTCATAAATTTCCTTTGAGAGAGATAAAAATTGACAGACTCAATAGCCGGAACACCTACGGGAATAAGTCTCTGTTTGCTCCCTTTTCCTATTGCTCTTATAAATCCCTCATTAAAAAAGAGGTCTGAAATTCTCAGATTCACCAGTTCACTTACCCTAAGACCGCAGGAATAGAGCATCTCTACAATGGCTCTGTTTCTGTGTCCTTCTGCAACTGAGAGATCAATTCCGTTGAGAATATTCTCTATCTCCTCTACCGAGAGAACAACCGGCAAATAGGGTTTAACTTTTGGTGAATCGAGCATCTCTGCCACACTCTTCTCAACCACTCCCTCCATCTCAAGAAATTTATAAAAAGCCCTCAAAGAGCTTATTAGCCTTGCCTGAGAGCGTTTGGAGAGATTTTTGCCAAAAAGAGATGTTATGAATTGATTGAGGGTTTCGGGTGTGGCGTTCCCAAAGTTGTTCACCCCGGACTCATTGGAAGAGCTCTCAAGAAACCTCTCCAGCTTAATAATATCCGAACAGTAGGCATTAATAGTGTTTTGAGAGAGAGATCTCTCCAGCCTTAGATAGGTAGAGAAATCGGTTACCAAATTATTACGATTGGCCTTTTTCAAATAAAATGCATTACTTTTGCATACAAATTTAGAAGAATTATGGAGGAAAAGAAAACGAAAATAATATGTACCGTGTCGGACAGAAATTGCAGTGTTGAATTTATTGAGAGTCTGTATAATGAAGGGATGAATGTGGTGAGAATAAATTCTGCTCACACAACTCTTGAATCTTCTCTTCCAATTGTCGAAAACACCAGAAAGGTCTCGGATAAAATTGCGCTGCTTATTGACACCAAAGGCCCCGAGATTAGGATAACAAAAATGGTTAACGATGTTGGTTTTTCTGTAAAAACAGGGGACGAGGTTATTTTTGAAGATAACCCTCTTGGAGTATCCGGAAATGGCCTTCTCTATACAAACTATAATAATTTTATCTCAGAGGTACCTGTAGGATCACATATCCTGATAGACGACGGCGAAATATCACTCACTGTTGTCAGGAAAAAGAGCGGCAGGCTCTACTGTATGGCAGACAATCCGGGAACAATCAAAGGAAGAAAGAGTATCAATATTCCTAATGTATCTATTAAACTTCCGTCTGTATCGGACAGAGACAAAGAGTATATTCTCTGGGCAATTGAAAACGAACTGGACTTTATCGCCCACTCGTTTGTGCGAAATAAAGAGGATGTTATTGAGATTCAAAAAATACTTGACCAGCACAAAAGCCACCTTAAGATTATTGCAAAGATAGAGAACCAGGAGGGGGTCAACAATATTGATGAAATTCTCTCTCACTGCTATGGTGTTATGGTAGCACGGGGAGATCTTGGAGTTGAGGTGGAGTATCAGAAAATACCTATCATTCAGAGAAATATCATAAAAAAGTGTCAGGAGAGGAAAAAGCCTGTCATAATTGCTACACAGATGCTTCACACTATGATAGAGAGCCCAAGGCCAACAAGGGCAGAGGTTACCGACGTTGCGAATGCAATCTATCAGGGAACAGATGCAGTTATGCTAAGCGGGGAGACTGCCAACGGAAAGTATCCTAAGGAGTCTGTAAGAACTATGGCAAACATTGCCAGAGAGACAGAGAGGGAGTTAAGACCATATTACAAGCTTGAATTAAAAGATATCACACATCCCGTTGCAGCAGTACTAAGCTGTCAGTTGGTTAATGCAACCCGTAAACTGCCAATTAAAGCTATGGTGTTTGACACCAGAACAGGGCGTACCGGAAGATATCTATCTGCATTCAGGCCAAAAACTCCGATTTATGCTATGTGCTATACTCCTCACGTTATGAGAGAGCTTGCACTCTCTTACGGTGTTTACGCCTACTCTATGGACCCGACTCAAAGTAAGGATAAGTTCATAAAGAGCTCAATAAACACACTTCTAAATGACAACCGATTTACCAAAGAGGATATGATTGGTGTTGTAGGTGGAAGCTTCGGTCCATCAGCGGGTGCCACTTTTATGGAGATCTGTCCTGCCGGACATATGGTAATAGAGACAAAATAGAGCTAGCCCGCATACCTCACATTTAGGCTTTCTTGCAACACAAATATAGCGTCCGTGAAGGATGAGCCAGTGATGTGCGATTGCCCGTTTGTCCGGAGGGATGTTATCTGTAAGCTCCTTCTCGACTGCAAGAGGTGTCTCTCCTTTTGAAAGCCCCAGGCGTCGTGAAATTCTAAAGACGTGAGTATCCACAGCTATTACCGGAGAATCGTAAATGACAGATGCAATGACATTTGCACTCTTTCTCCCCACACCGGGTAACCTTTGAAGATCTTTTGTTTCTTCCGGTAGTACTCCATTAAACTCACTAACCAACACTTTGGCCATCTGAGAGAGATGTTTGCTTTTATTGTTTGGGTATGTTACAGAGCGGATGTATCTAAAAATCTCCTCTGCTGTAGCTCCGGACATTGCAACCGGGTCAGGAAATCGTTCAAAGAGTGCCGGGGTCACCAAATTTACTCTTTTATCTGTGCACTGTGCAGATAATATGACAGATACAGCCAGCTGAAATGGATTTTTATACTTGAGTTCACTCTCCGCGACCGGCATATTTATCTGAAACCACTCCAGAACTTTCCTATACCTCTCTTTTTGGCTAATTTTCATATAACTACAGAATAAGGCGCAGATATTATGAGGCTTACTAAATATCCAGAAGCTGAGAAAAATCTATCTCCTGTGTCTGCTCCAGCTCTTTGCAGGTCATATTTTCGCAGAGCATAACTCTACCGGGATACCTCTTAAAAAGAGCTCTGTTGTGAGTAACAAATACAATTGCCGGTTCGTACAATCTGTGAATATTTGTAAGGAGCTCCATAATCTCAATTGCTGTCTCTGAGTCAAGATTTCCTGTCGGTTCATCTGCAAGAATAATCTCCGGGTTATTTAGAAGAGCCCTTGCAATAGCTACCCTCTGCTGCTCGCCTCCGGATAGTTGATGAGGCATCTTGTGGCTCTTTAAAAGCATCCCCACACTCTCGAGTCTCTCTCTTATTATGCCATCTATCTGTTTTTTATTTTTCCAGCCTGTTGCCATAAGGACAAAATGGAGGTTGTCATAAACAGATCTGTCTGAGAGAAGCTGGAAATCCTGAAATACTACCCCTATTCTTCTGCGCAGATATGGGATATCTCTCTTTTTTAGTCTCTCCAAAGAAAAACCTGCAACAGTTGCAGAGCCGTGCTTGATTGGGTTTTCCCCAATAATTGTTTTGATTATAGAGGTTTTACCGCTACCTACTCTGCCAATGAGGTAAATAAAATCACCTCTGTTGATTGTGAGGTTCAACCCGGACATTATGAGGTTCTCCTCTTTTGCTATATCAACTTCCGTAAATTCAATAATTGGCTTTAAAGGGTCCGAAATCATATTTTTCTCTGTTATTAAAGGCAAATTTACTAAATTTGGCAGTTCAAGCGACATTTATTTAAAACAAAAAAAGATGAGAGCAAAACACAGGTGCACTCTAATAATTCTGCTAATCTCACTATCGGCTCTTTTTCCCCATAAGACCTACTCAGCAGAATCTCCGGACAACCTCACAGAGCGATTCAATAAAGGGGTTGAACTCTACCTCAAGGGGTTGCTTGAGTCTGCAGAGAAGGAGTTTGAGTCTCTTCTTGAAGATAACGAGATGAGTAAAAGTCTCTTTCGCTCAGAAATAGAGGGCTATATCACACTGATTGCAATTCAGAGTTTAAGAGCTAATCTTCACTCCAGATATATAATAATGGAGCAGAAATGGCCACAAAGCTGCCTTATCTCAACCATAAGGCTTAAATATGGATCCCATCTTTTTGACATCGGAGACTTTGCTGCCGCATATGAGATATTTTCACTCATAGATTCACAGAGCTTAACAGAAAAAGAGCTCAACGAGTACTATTTCAAAACCGGCTATGCAAATTTCCGTACCGGTAATCCTGCGAGTGCTCTATCTCTGTTTGGCTATGTAATTAATAATACTCATAACAACTATACCAATCCGGCAATCTATTACTCTGCACATATACACTATATGATGCGGGATTTTATTAAAGCAATAGACCTTTTTAACAGGATAGGCAAGGATCAAAGATTCTCTCTTTTAAGCAGATACTATATTCTAGAGAGTAAATTTATGCTTAAGGAGTATCTATTTGTTGCTGAAAAGGGGGAAGAGCTTTATGATCTGCTTAGCGGAGATTTAAAGACTAAATGTGCACGGGTGGTTTCTGAGGCATTCTTTGCACTTGAGAATACAGAAAAGGCAAAGTTCTACTTTGAAAAATATTCTCAGGATAATGATAACCTCTCCAGAAAAGATATATATTACGCCGGTATACTTGCCTATACCCAAAAAAACTACAGTGACGCAATAGGTATCCTCAAACAGGTCATTTCAGATGATGACTCTCTAACTCAGAACGCATCTTACCATTTAGGCAGATGCTATATTGAGATTAAAAACAAATTTGAAGCACTTAACAGCTTCCGCATAGCATCCGAAGGTAAATCGGACCTCACAATTAAAGAGGATGCTCTATTTAACTACGCAAAACTCTCATTTGACCTAAACTCCGATATCACAAAATTTCGAAAATATCTGGACACCTACTCTCCCCCTGTTGAAAAATTCAACGAGATTCAAAACTATATTGCCTCTTCATATCTTGTTAAACAGGATTATAAATCTGCAATTGATGTCCTTAGAACAATAAAGAATCCATCCTCCAGAGAGATTGTTCACCTGCAAAAAGCAACATTCCTGAGAGGGATGCAACTTCTTAACCTTGGTGCTTACAGGGATGCCGTGGCGGTTTTCGAGCTCTCTCTGGAGAACGGATCTTATAACAGCAATCTCTATAACGTTACAAATTTCTGGCTTGCAGAGGCATACTACAGAAGTAATCAGTTTCAGAGATCTGTGGATATTAATCTTAACCTGGCCGTCAAAAACAGCAATTTCCGGGGAAACCGCGAATACCCCACATCTCTTTACAACCTGGCCTACGGCTACTTTAAACTGGCTAATTTTGAACAGGCTGAGAGTTGGTTCAAACGTTACCTGAGTCTGCCCAGAGGAGATATTCTCTACCTTGACGAAGCAAGAACACGCCTTGGAGACAGCTATTTTATGCAGAGGAAATACGCAGAGGCAATAGAGACATTCTCTCTTGTTAATCAAAACAGTACTGCTCTAAAAAACTATTCGATTTATCAATCCTCAATTGCAAATGGTCTGCTGGGAGACGATGTAAAAAAAGCAGAAATGCTCAAAGAGCTAATCTCAAGAGGTGTGAGCAATACACTACTTCCGGAGGTTCTTTACGAGCTGGGAAGAACACTTATCCAGACAGGCGACAACACAACAGCTGTGAACTACCTCACAGAACTAAGTGAAAAATTTATAAACAGTCACTTCTACTCAAAGGCACTGCTTGAACTTGGATTGATCAGTTTAAACAGTGGTAACGAGAACCAGGCAATAGATTATTATAAAAAAATCCTGTCTACAAGTCCTAAATCGCCTGAGGCACAAAGTGCCGTTGCCGGCCTTGAAAATATCTACAGAGAGATGGGACGTGCAGAGGAGTTTCTTGAATTTATAGATGGATTGGGTCTCTCCCAGAGCAGAAGCTCTTCGGAGAGGGAGTTAATTGTCTTTAGCTCGGCAGAGAGACAGTTCATCTCCGGAAACTATGCATCGGCAGTGAGTTCTCTTAACTCTTTCCTAAAAAGTTACCCAAAAGGGGGAAAAGCTGCACAGGCTTGGTTCTACCTCGGAGAGTCCTTGCTTAAAACAGGTAAACCGGAACTTGCCCAGGATGCATTTTTGGAGGTGATGAATATTGGTGATGAATCCTTTACCGAACTTGCCACACTTAACTATGCAAGAATATCTTATCAGCTGGAGAACTTCTCTCAAGCTGCCAAAGCATACTCAACCCTGGGTATAATTGCCAAACTGGAGAACAATAAGGCAGAGGCTCAGACAGGTCTTATGAACTCTTACTTTATGGATCAGCAGTACCAAAATGCAATCGCCCAGGCAGAGAGAGCAGAGAGAGGAAACCTAAATAACCAGGATCGAGTAAGGGTTCGTTACATAAAGGGAAAATCTTACTATATATTGGGAGAGAGAACTATAGCAATCCCATTTCTTACAGAGCTTGCAAAGAACAGAATATCTCCTGAGGGTGCAGAAAGCGCCTATCTTCTCATTTCTGACATTTTTGACAAAGGAGATTTCGAGAGGGTGGAGAGAGAGGTCTATGCATTTGCAGATTCCAAGACTCCTCAAAGCTACTGGCTGGCAAAAGCTTATATTCTTTTGGGAGACACCTTTGCCGAACGCGAAAACTGGGAGCAGGCCCGTGCCACATACAACAGTATCCTGGAGTCCTACAAGCCTAAAATTAAAGACGATATTGAGGAGCAGATAAAGATGAGGCTATCCCGAATTGAAGAGAAAAAATCTAACCTACAATAAGATGAGAGTAATTTATTATTTATTAATAGCAACTGCTGTAACTCTGTCTTCTGCCGCCCTTTCGGCTCAGCAAAAAATTGACCCAACTCTTGAGGTTAAAAGAGATTTTGATGCAAAACTAATGGAGATAACAAAAGGGAAACTATACAGCAGTTTTGCAGACTCGCTTGGTATATTCAACCTCTCATTCAAATACACAATATTTGACAAACCCATAAAAGATCTATATGAGTTTACACCACTCCCCTCTGCAACCATTGAGAGGAGTCCATCACTTGTTCAGCCTGTTTTTTACTTAAAAGCAGGGAGCAATTTCCCGCTTAATCCTTACGGCAATTTCTATCTGCAACCCCGGTTGGGAAAAGGTCTCTCACTTATCGTTAACGGTGGACACAACTCATTTATGGATAAACTCCCCGGAATTTTAATTACAAACAACACAGTAAGCAAAGGAACAGATAATGGAGCTGCTCCATCATCTGCAAGTGACCTTGGTATCCGGTTTAAATACAGTTGGGAAAAGGGCGAAATTGGCGCAGATGCAGGTGTAGGCAGTTATCGCAACAGTTACTACGGAATCAATGAAACCACACTCTCACTTTTATCTCAAATCTCCCCCTACCCAAACCCACGGAGGCTCGGATTTATGAAAGATTCTCTAAGCAATTCACAATACAAAACCAGAGGCAAATTCTACTCCCGCTCCATCAACAAAAGTGCAAACTCTCTTTACTACGATTTCGATATCGCATACTCTCAGTTAAAAGCCAAAGCCAAATTCTACGAGATAGGTGATTTTCACACAACTCCCTTGTATGATTTCGCAGAGTCTCAATTTAATGAGAAGTACATCAACACAGGGCTGGTAGTAGGAGGAGGTTTCTCATCATTTAATAAAATTCTTGCCGGAGTCCGTTACGAAGCATCAAACTTAATAACATCGGATTCATATGACAGAAGCAACCTTGAAATACATCCAAAATATATCTTCAATAAAGGTAGATTAAACTTAGACTTAGGGTTCAAATATAATCTATGGAGGGAGAGCGGTACCAATGGATACAATATTTACTTTAGCGGATCTGCCTCATATGAGTTGGTAAAAGGTAATATCTGGCTGTACGGGTTGCTTGATGGTAAGAATAATTTTATGAATTACCACAAGATGGCAGATCTCAACCCCTGGATTCATCCCGCTATTGACATTATGAATATTGAGCAGCCTGTAATTGCAAGAGCAGGCATAAAGGGAAAGTTCAGAGATAGAGTATCATTCAATATTTATGGAGGGTATTACGAGTTCCTTAACCAGATTCACTTCTATGCAAACAACTCACTATCAATATATGCCACACATCCTTCCAACAGCTTCGGTGCAATTTACAGAGATGAAAAGAGGGTTGGAATTGGAGGAGAGATTCTTATTAAACTGGAAAATTTTGAAGGCGGAATTGATGCAGATTTTTATGGTTTCCGGGATGAGAATAATATGACAAACAAGCACTACAACTACTCCCCTTTTGAGTTAAAAGGGCGTGCAAAGTACAGTTGGAGAGATAGAGTTGTTATTGGGACAGATTTTCATCATAAGCAAAAAAGCCCGGCACTCTTTATAGAAGATCTTCTTATAGGTGGCGTGCCTC
>JAUYTH010000204.1 GCA_030695165.1 Bacteroidales bacterium | reverse complement strand
ATACTCTTGCCTGAGGTCGGATTCCGAATCCGGTGAGCTTTTCGTCAAGAATGGATTGACCCTGTTTTTGGTGGTCCTTTATCTCAGATTTAAGGGCATCCATTATAAACCCTTTTGCTTTAGGGGTTCTAACGAAATCTAACCACTCTCTTTGCGGCTTTTGAAGCTCTGCAGTAATTATCTCTATCTGATCGCCGTTTCTAAGCTCGTAGGAGAGAGGAACAAGTTTGAAATTTGCTTTGGCGGCAATTGCTTTGCTACCTATCTCCGAGTGTATTGAGTATGCTAAATCAAGTGCTGTAGATCCTTTGGTCAGGGTTTTTGACTCTCCTTTGGGAGTGAATACATATATTTCGGAAGAGAGTAGGTCCGAGTGGAAGCGGTCTAGAAACTCAAGTGCGTTGGAGTCGGGGTTTTCAAGTACCTCGCGAACCATATTCAGCCATTTATCCATATCATTCTCACTTGGAGAACCCACACCTTTGTAACTCCAGTGAGCAGCGACACCTCTCTCTGCCAGCTCGTTCATCCGGCTTGTTCTAATCTGGATCTCTACCCAGTTACCCTGAGGGCCCATAACTGTACAGTGAAGGGCTTCATATCCGTTAATTTTAGGAGTGCTCACCCAGTCTCTTATTCGGTCTGTCTTTGATAAATAGAGCTCGGTAATAAGTGAATATATATGCCAGCACTGAATCCTCTCCGGCTGATCCTCTTTTGAGTCAAAGATTATCCGGACAGCATATAGATCGTATATCTGTTCAAAGGGGATAGACTTGGTCTCCATCTTTCTCCAGATAGAGTAGGGGGTTTTGGTTCTTTTAGTTATATTGAACTTATATCCGGCCTGCTTAAGGCTCTCGGCAATTGGCTCGATGAACTCATCCATTGCGCAACCCCTCTCGGCAACTGTTTTTGCAATCCTGGACTGAATATTTTCATATTCAGATGGTATTGTGTGATATAGCCAAATATTCTCAAATTCAGACTTTATACTGTAAAGACCCAACCTGTGAGCCAGTGGTATAAAAATATACATTGTCTCACTTAATATCTTTGACTTTTTATACTCAGGAATAAAATCCAGAGTGCGCATATTGTGTAATCTATCTGCTAACTTTATAAGAATTACCCTTACATCATCATTGAGAGTCAGGAGGATTCTTTTAAAATTCTCTGCCTGACTCGATGTTTTAGAATCAAACGCACTTTTTATCTTTGTAAGGCCATCAACTAGTGAAGCGATCTTAGCTCCAAATAGTCTTTCAATATCTTCAATTGTATACTCTGTATCCTCAACAACATCGTGTATCAAGGCTGATACAATTGATTTATAACCAAGTCCAATCTCTTGAACTACAATTTGTGCTACAGATATAGGATGTAGGATATATGGTTCTCCGGATCTTCTTCTCACCCCGTTATGGGCAGATTTTGCAAATTCAAAGGCCTTTAGTACTATCTCATACTCACCCTGGTTTGCACACCTCTTTAAACTTGCAAGCCTAAGAATCTCAAATTCTTTATCTATTAACTGATAATCCTTTTCTGTAAACATAGTACTCTAGTAAAACATTTCCCTTTTTCCCTCACAGTCTAATCTGAACATTTGTGTAAGTTAAGCTAATATTTAATATTTATAGTTATCTACATTCTGAAATGCGTGTGAGAGCTCTGCACCAAAGAGTATAACTGTCCAGCTAATATTCATCCATACAAGAAAAAGTGGTATGGCGGCAAAAACTCCATAAACTGCGCTTAACCCGGAAACCAGCAGTTGTGTCTCAAGATAGAAAAACTGTACCACAATAAAAGCAAATGCAAGAATTAAGGCGCTATTAAATGCTGCTGCCAGTTTAACTTTTGTATTTGGAATAAATTTATACATTATTGTAAATACAAATGTTACAAACATATATGAAGCTACCCAGGTAAAGATTGAAGTTAATGGAATATACTTATCTACTTCAAGACCAATAGATTGAAGAGCATTTGAATAGAGCAGCCCCATAGTAAGAAAAATAAAGATAACCAACGGGGAGACAAATAGTAGCAAAAAATAGTATGCTAACCTTTTTTTAAAGGATCTTCCGGAGGAGAGTTTCCATATCTCATTGAATGATTTCTCTATGCTAAGCATTAAGAAAACTACAGTTGAGATTAAAAAAACGAAACTAATTATTCCAAAAAGACCATTCTGGCTGGTGGATATGATATTATTTGCAAAAGTGACAATGTATGATATTATATCTTCATTACCTTCAAAATATTTATATAGCAACTCTTCAAGTTTTTTCCCAATTCCAAAACCATTGGTTATGGCAAACATCAGAGATACAAAAGGGACTACCGACATTGCAGAGAAGAAACTTAATGAGGTTGCTTGGAGGGCAACCTTATCATTGGCAAACCCTTTTGATGTTATTATTAGAACCTTCAAGTACTTAACCATCCGGGCCCGCAAAATGCTCAGCTCAGACATATCAAGGTGCCAGATATCTGTAATGATGAACTTTAACACCCTCTGATAAGTGTGTGCTATCTTTTCATACTTCTTCAAGAGAACTTCCCCATATATTTGGAAGGGTTAATAATATATCTAATGTGAGTTCCGCTTCCTATCTCTCCTGAATCATCAAACGCCATAACCTTAAAAGTTAATTTTTTACCGTCTATTTCAACTAATTCTGCCTCTGCATATACCTTTGCTCCGAGAGGAGTTGCTCTTATATGTTTAACATTAACCTCAATGCCCACAGTATCCTGATTTTCAGGAAGAGAGAATTTAGCCAAGAGGTGTGCAGATTTTTCCATAAGTGCTATCATCCCTGGAGTAGCAAATACGTGAAGTAGACCGGAGCCATAATATGCAGCTGTGTCGCTTTCCGTTACCAGCTTTTCAATTATAAGTTTTTTACCAATCTCCATACTACTATTTTTTTAAAAATTACGAAGTCAGAAAAATTTATAATTACAATCAAATAATATTTGATGCAATTTCAGCAAATCCCGCCATCTTAGTTTCATCAGGAGACCCCATTAGTTCAACTGGAGGAGCTACCTGCGACCACTCCATATTTGCTGCGAACGTTTCAAGTGATTTCAGCCCTCCGCCGCTCCAACTGAATGAGCCAAAGAGTGCGTATTTTTTAAATTTTGGATTGAGGACTTCAAGTTCATTACATAGGTGCAACATCATAGGATGCATCCCGGAGTTATATGCACTTGAACCCAGAATAACAGACTTATACTTCCAGATATCGTTTAAAATAAAAGAGACGTGTGTTTTTGAAACATCATAAATACGAATATTCTTGACCCCTCTTTCTGAGATTAAACGGGCAACGTAGTCTGCCATTCTTTCTGTATTGCCGTACATAGATGCAAAGACTATCACAACTCCCTCTTCGGATTCGTGCAGACTCCATCTGTTGTATAATTCTAATGCCTTAGACGGGTTACTCCTCCAGACAGGTCCGTGAGAAGGAGCAATACATCTGATATCTGTGCCGGAGAGTTTGGCAAAAGCTTTCTGCACCATATGACTGTATTTGCCAACAATATTTGAGTAGTATCTTCTCATCTCATCTTCGTAGAAGGAGAAGTTTATCTCATCGTCAAATATACCCCCGTCAAGGGTTCCAAACGAGCCGAATGCATCACACGAAAAGAGAATTCCGTCTGTAGTGTCATATGTCATCATAGTTTCCGGCCAATGAACCCAGGGTGTCATTACAAATTTGAGTTTATGATAACCTAAATCAAGCACATCACCATCTTTCACCTCATAAATAGACTCGCTTTTAACTCCGTAAAAGGCGTTAAGCATCTTGAAGGCTTTATTGTTAGTTACAATTTTAACTGAAGGATATCTTTTTTGGATCCAGCCTATCATACTTGAATGATCTGGCTCCATATGGTTAACTATTAAATAGTCCAGGTCCTTACCATCCAGAATTGACTCTATAACCTCAAGGTAGTCATCTTTTGATCCGAACTCGAGAGTATCAATGAGAGCGCTTTTTTGATCTGCTATTAGGTATGAGTTAGAGGAGACTCCAAAGGGGAGGGGCCAGTTATTTTCAAAAAGAGATTTTTTCCTGTCATTTGTGCCAATATAATATACTCTGTTGCTTATGACTATCTTTTTCATCTACTTATATTTAGCTAAATTTAATTAAACATTTTTCTAAAGTGTAAAGTTAGTGATTTATTTTATTAATTTAAAAAAATCCTCCTCAGTTATGATGGTAACTCCTAACTTTTTAGCCTTTTCTATTTTGGAAGGTCCCATTCTCTCACCTGCAATTAAATATGAAGTTATTGAAGATACTGAACTAATGTTTTTTCCTGAATTTATTTCGATTAAATGTTTAAGTTCTTCTCTTGATACAGAGAAGTTACCCGATACAACAAAACTCATCCCTATTAGCTTTTCAGATACCAAGTTTTGAGTATTCTCATTACTCATCTTCACTCCTAATTTCCTGAAATCTTCAATAATGTTAACATTTGTATCTTTGCTAAAGTAGTTCAAAATTGAATCTGCTACAATATCTCCTATATCACCGACAGATAGCAGCTCCTCTTTTGAGGCTCTGCTAATTTTGTCTATATTACCAAAATGGTTTGCCAGAATTTTTGCAGTTGTCTCCCCTATATGTCTGATCCCTAATGCATACAAAACTTTATAAAATGGAGTTTTCAAAGAGTCTTGAAGACTCTCGGTAA
>JAUYTH010000196.1 GCA_030695165.1 Bacteroidales bacterium | reverse complement strand
AGAAACGATCTTCAGATGATACTGTAAGTTTCTTACGTCCGCGGCGGCGGCGTGCAGCAAGTACTCTGCGACCGTTAGGTGTAGACATACGCTCACGGAAGCCGTGTTTGTTGCGACGCTTGCGTTGTGATGGTTGGAAAGTGCGTTTCATAATGTGTATGCTGAATTTATTATAATTCGTGAAAGGGAGTGCAAAGATAAATAAAATGTTTTTATTAGCAAATATTTATCTTATCGTTTAATGAAAATAATACTTTTTTCCTCAAACCAACTCTCTTCGAACCAGGAATTGATCTCAGTTTTTGAGAAACAATCCATTTTAATTTTCATCTTCTGTGCTGCAAGCGACATCTCCTCATTCACGGAACCTCCCTTTAGGTAGAGAATACCTCTTGGTACACCATCCATATTGCCGGGTTTAACTTTTTTCCATACCCAGGGTAAAAAAGTGGAGAGATCTGTTACGGCTCTTGAGACTACAAAGTCAAAAACCTCATCAATCTCCTCTGCACGAATCTGTTTCGCATAAACATTTTCAAGCGAAAGGGCATCTTTAATCTCATTTACTACCCCTATCTTCTTTAGAGTAGAGTCGCAAAGATAGAAATGGCACTGTGGAAAGAGAATTGCCAGAGGAATTCCGGGAAATCCTCCACCTGTCCCTACATCCAGAATCTTGGCTCCCTCAGGAAAATTCAAAAGCTTTGCAACGGAGAGAGAGTGTAAAACATGGTGCAGATAGAGGTTATCAATATCTTTTCTTGAGATAAGATTGATTTTTTGATTCCAATCTCTGTATAAAGGGCCAAGGGCGGTAATCTTTTCTCTTTGTAACTGGCTTAGGTTTGGAAAGTATTTAAAAATCAGTTCTTCCATATATCATTTAATATTTTTTTTGAACGACTCACTCTGGTTTTTACTGTACTGAGAGGGAGGTTTAACTCTTTGGAGATCTCCTCCAGGGGGTACTCCTGAATAAACCTCAACTCTGCAATTTTTCGATATAAATGCGGGAGATTCTGAATGGATTTAATAAGGTTCTCAATAGCCTGTGCATTAATCATACTCTCCTCCGGGCTAGGTACCGTGCTGCTGATATCCCTCGAACTGGCATCTCCGGGAACATCATTAAGCGGTGCAGATGGTATCCTCTTTTTCCTTATAAAATCAAAAGCGGTATTCTGAGCAATTGTATAGAGCCAGGTAGAGAAAGCGTAGCGAACATCGTAAGAGGGTAGATATCTGAAACATTTTTGAAAGGACTCCTGACAAACATCCTCTGCATCTTCGTTATTTGGAATAATTGTACTTATGTAGATAAGAACGGCACTTCTATAGCTTGATACCAAAGAGGTAAAGGCCTGCTGGTCTCCTTCGGCTGCACGCTTGATGATAGTTGCCTCATCTGCCTCTCTCTTTGTCATGATTTAATGGGCTTCAAGCCAGTTTAATCCAAATTGACACTCGATTGTTAGAGGAACAACCAGTTTTATAACGCCCTCCATCTCCTCTTTTACCAACTGCTTAAGCTCATCCGTCTCATTGGCAAAAGCGTCAAAAACAAGCTCATCGTGAACCTGAAGAACCATCCTGCTTTTAAGACCGGAATCTGCAATCCTCTTCGCAATTCTTACCATTGCAACCTTAATGATATCTGCAGCGCTTCCCTGGATAGGTGCATTAATAGCGTTCCTCTCTGCAAGCCCTCTCACTACAGGGTTTTTTGAGTTTATATCCGGCAGATAACGTTTTCTTCCGTACAGAGTGGTGACATAGCCGTCCACTCTCGCCTTCTCTATCATTTGATTCATATACTTCTCTACCTGCGGATAACTTGCAAAGTAATCCTCAATCAGCTTTTTTGACTCGGCTCTTGGTATTGCCAACCTTTGTGAGAGTCCAAAAGCAGAAATTCCGTAGATAATCCCGAAGTTTGCAACCTTTGCTCTGTTTCTCTGCTCTTTGGTAAGTTGATCTTCTGCCACTCCAAAGATTTTTGATGCAGTTGCTGCGTGAATGTCACGCCCCTGTCGGAACGCAGTAATAAAGAGTTCGTCTCCACTCATATGTGCCATTAATCTGAGCTCTATCTGTGAATAGTCTGCCGACATTATAACACCCCCCTTGTGAGAGGGTACAAATGCTTTTCTGATCTCTCTGCCACGTTCTGTTCGAATAGGGATGTTCTGCAGATTTGGCCTTACTGAGCTAAGCCGCCCTGTTGATGTAAGTGCCTGATTATATGTTGTGTGTATCTTGCCGCTAAGTGGAGATATTATTGAGGGGAGAGGGTCTATATAGGTAGAGAGAAGCTTTTTTATGTTTCTGTACTCCAGTATCTGAGAGACAACAGGATGGGTATCCGTTAGCTCTGCCAGAGTCTCTTCGTCGGTAGAGTAGTTCTTTTTTGAGGTACGCTTGGCACTCTTTACAATCTTTAGTTTTTCGTAAAGCACTACTCCAAGCTGTTTTGGGGAGGAGACGTTAAGAGTGGGCTCATCTGCCAATTCCCTTATATTGCTCTCAATTGCTGCCAGTTCAAGGGTGAGCTGCCTGCTGTACTCTTCGAGCATTGCTGTGTCAATCTTTATCCCCTCGTACTCCATATTGGCAAGCACGGTAATCAAAGGCATCTCTATATCGTTATAGAGCGAGCTTATCTCCTCTTTTTTAAACTCTTCGCTAAGAATTTTATAGATAGAGAAAAGCAGAGATACCTCTCTCAGCTGCATCTCTCTCACCTTCTGCTGGTCATCACTAATGTTGCTGAAAAGATCTTTTGGTGCCTCGATGGCAGCCTGGTTAAGTTCTATCCCAAGATATGTGCCTGCAAGAATATCAATTTTATGGGATCTTTCGGGTGAGAGCAGGTAGTGCATCAGCTCAATATCTGCAAGATAACCCTTAATTTTAATGCCGGTTGGTTCGAGGATGTTAATCAGGGTTTTAAGTTCGTATCCGCAGATTACCATTGAGCTCTCTTCAAATATCTCTTTGAAGCTCATCAGCTCCTTTGATTTAATATCTACTATACAGGCTATATCTTCGCAGCATAAAATAAGCTCCTGAGCACAAATTTTTACAGAGAGATAACTCTTTGCAACGGCTTTAGATTTTAACTCCTCAACAGAGACAATTCGGGTCTTAATAAGAGTTGTGCTATCACCCCCCTTTACTATCACCGGGTTATCCAGGCTGCCACTCTCACCAATTGCACTGAGACTAAAGAGCTGTTCCAGCTGTGGAAGAGTCCGGGTTAGAGATGTAAACTCATATTTTGAGAAGAGAGTTT
>JAUYTH010000189.1 GCA_030695165.1 Bacteroidales bacterium | reverse complement strand
GGAGAAGAGGTATCCTCAACCTGAGACAAAATCTCTCGGGCAGAATCATGGATATAGAGAAAGCAAACCTATACACCAAATACAAAGAGAGAATAGGAGAGATAGTAGTGGGAGAGGTTTATCAGGTTTGGAAGAAAGAGGTTCTCATTATGGATGAAGATGGCAACGAGCTTCTACTGCCAAAAACAGAGCAGATACCATCTGACTTCTTCAGAAAGGGAGACACTGTTAGAGCCGTTGTATCCTCTGTAGAGATGAAAAACAACAATCCTATTATTATCCTTTCAAGGACCTCTTCTGTCTTTCTGGAGAGAATGTTTGAACAGGAAGTTCCTGAGATATTTGACGGCCTAATTACAATAAAGAAGATTGTGAGAATACCTGGAGAGAGGGCAAAGGTTGCCGTAGAGTCATATGACGAAAGGATTGACCCGGTTGGTGCGTGCGTAGGAGTAAAAGGTTCCAGGATTCACGGAATCGTTCGCGAACTTCGCAACGAAAACATAGACATTATTAACTGGACTTCAAATATGCAGCTTCTCATCCAGAGGGCTCTTAGTCCTGCAAAAATCATCTCTGTAAAGATAAACGAGGAGGAGAAACGAGTAGGAGTATTCCTCAAACCGGGTGACGTCTCACTTGCTATCGGAAAAGGTGGCAGCAATATTAAACTTGCAGGAATGCTAGTAGATATGGAGATAGATGTATTCCGCGATATTGAAGAGGAGGAGGAGGATGTACTTCTTACCGAATTCAGTGATGAAATTGATGAATGGGTTATCGAAGCCTTGAGATCAATCGGATGTGATACAGCGAAAAGTGTTCTAGCACTTCCTGTTTCGGAGATCGTAAGAAGAGCAGATCTCGAAGAGGAGACCGTTATGGATATCCAGCGGATTTTACGCGAGGAGTTCGAATAGTTTAACAAATGAATGGGAGATAGAATATGACAGTAGACAATATAATAAGGGTTGGTAAAGTATTGAAGGAGTTCAATATAGGGCTGGGGACCCTGGTGGACTATCTTAAAAGCAAGAAGATAGAGATAGAGGCTTCGCCCGGCACCAAAATCACTCCCGAAACTTACGAAGTTATCCGAAAAGAGTTTGGGAAAGAGCAGATCATCAAGGAGCAATCCAAAAAGATCGCAATTAAGGTTAAGGATATCACAGATAAAGCCGATCATCACGACTCAGATGACTCGGAAGATGATCTTCCGGTAAAAGAGGTTTTCATTAAAACTACTGTCTCAGAACACCCTTCTCCTAAGATTATCGGGAAAATGGATATTGACAAACTATACAAACCGGCCCCCCATCCGGAGGTTGCCAACACCATTCATAAGCCTGAACAGGAGAATATTAAAGTCGTTGAGCCAATTTCGGAGCCTGTTGTAGAAGAGATTCCTATCCCGGAAGTAAAAATCGAATCGGTTGCTGCTCCGGTAATAAAAGAGGAGAGAGAGATTCAGGAGATTAAGGAGATAAAAGAGAGCAAGGAGGAAGAGAGGTCACCGGAGGTTTCTCAGGTGCCGGTTGCTGTCTCTCAGGAGATTAAGAGAGAGATCCCACAAAACGAGAGTAGAGAGAGAGCTCAGGAGAGGGAGAGAAGAGAGATTCGGGAGAGGCAGGAGCAGAACGGCAGAATTGAAGCTAAGCTTCGCAGAGATCAAAAAGAGAGCAGGGAGGAGAGAGAGAGAGAGGAGATAAAACAGAGGGAAGAGGCAAAAGTGAGAGCAGAGGCAAAAAGAGTGGCAGATGCAAAACAGCTTGCCGAAGCCAGAGAGTTGGAAAAGATTGCTAAAGAGCAGCCTATTATCGCTGCAATTGAACATATTGAGACAAAAGTGGAGAGACTTGTCGGGCCAAGAATAAGCGGCACAATGGATCTCTCTCAGTTTGACAAAAAGAAACCGGAATCTAAACCCACCACCCCTAAGGAGGGGCATAAAGGGAAAAGAGAGAGAATCCGCAAACCGCACAAAGAGAAGGTTGATGTTTCCAAGGAGACAAAAGATAATGCATTCAGAGGTTCGGCTGCAGACAAGAACAGACCTCCCCTTAATAAGAAGAAGGATACGAAACCTGTTGTAGGTAAAGAGAAGTTCAAACCTGTAAGAAATGAGGTTGACGAAGATGCCGTACAGAAGCAGATCAAAGAGACCTATCAACGAATGGTTGAAGGTAAAGGCAAGACCAGAGGATCTAAATACAGGAAAGACAAAAGAGAGCACGCATCTCAAAAGCTTCAGGAGGAGCACGAAAAGGAGCAGATCTCAAGCAACATATTGAAGATGACTGAGTTCGTTACAGTAAACGATCTCGCAATGATGATGGATGTCCCTGTAATCAAGGTTATCGAGGCTTGTATGAATCTGGGGCTAATGGTATCCATCAATCAAAGGCTGGATGCAGAGGCTATGGTGCTTGTTGCAGAGGAGTTTGGGTTTAAAGTTGAGTTTGTAACTGCAGACCTGCAGGGATCTATTCAGGAGGAGGCAGACACCGAGGAGGAGTTGGTAACCCGCCCTCCAATTGTTACAGTAATGGGTCACGTAGACCACGGTAAAACATCTCTTCTGGACTATATTCGTAAAGCTAACGTAATTGCAGGTGAGGCTGGGGGAATAACACAGCACATTGGTGCATACAACGTACAGATTGCCAGTGGAGAGAGAATAACATTCCTGGATACTCCGGGTCACGAAGCTTTTACTGCAATGCGTGCCCGAGGAGCCAAGGTGACCGATATCGCTATTATAATTATTGCAGCAGATGATGCCGTGATGCCTCAGACAAGAGAGGCTATCAACCACGCTCAGGCAGCCGGCGTACCAATGATATTTGCAATTAACAAGATGGATAAGCCTGGAGCAAATTCCGAGAGAATTCGTGAGCAGCTTGCCAATATGAATCTTCTTGTTGAAGATTGGGGCGGAAAATATCAGTGCCAGGAGATATCTGCAAAACAGGGTATCAATGTAGATAAACTGCTCGAGAAGATCCTTCTTGAGTCAGAGCTTTTGGATCTTAAAGCAAACCCTAACAAGAGGGCAAAAGGTACCGTGATAGAGTCTTCTCTGGATAAAGGCAGGGGCTATATAACCACGATGCTGGTTCAGACAGGTACTCTCCATATTGGAGATATTATTCTCAGCGGAAGCTATACCGGGAAGATCAAGGCGATGTTCAACGAACGGGGGCAGAAGATAACCGAGGCTTCACCTGCGTCTCCGGTCTCAATTTTAGGTCTGAACGGAGCACCTGCTGCAGGTGAACTCTTTAATGTAATGGAGGATGAGAAGGAGGCAAGAGATATAGCAAACAAGAGGGAGCAGCTGTTAAGAATCCAGGGTCTTAAGACTCAGAAACATATTACTCTTGAGGAGATTGGCCGTCGTATCGCCATTGGAAACTTCCAGGAGCTCAATGTGATTGTTAAAGGAGATGTAGACGGCTCAATTGAGGCGTTGTCGGACTCGCTGATAAAACTCTCGACCGAAGAGGTACACGTTAATGTAATTCACAAAGCAGTGGGTGCAATCTCTGAGTCGGACGTGCTACTGGCTGCTGCTTCAAACGCAATCATCATAGGATTCCAGGTCCGTCCATCGGTCTCATCCCGCAAACTAGCAGAGAAAGAGGAGATAGAGATAAGACTCTACTCTGTCATATACGATGCAATAAACGAGGTGAAAGATGGTATGGAGGGTATGCTCGCACCGGAGCAGAAGGAGGAGATCACTGCAACTGCAGAGGTACGTGAGGTGTTCCGAATATCTAAGGTGGGCTCTATTGCCGGCTGTATGGTAAAAGAGGGAAAACTAATCCGAAATGCTAAGGTGAGAATTATTCGCGACGGAATTGTGGTATATACAGGGGGGCTGGGCTCGCTTAAGAGATTCAAAGATGACGTTAAGGAGGTTGCATCAGGCTATGACTGCGGTCTAAATATTGACGGATATAACGATATCAAAACAGGAGATATGATTGAATCTTATACAATTGTAGAGATCAAGAGGAAACTGTAACGTTAACCTCCATATCAATGTCTATAGAGAAGCGGGCTTTAACGGTCCGCTTTATCTTTTGTGCAAACTCCAGAAGCTCTCTGCCGGTTGCACCCTCGTATGCCAGCAGAACCAATGCGTGGTTCTGATGAACACCAACATTTGACTCCCTTACCCCTTTGAAGCCGCACTGCTCGATAAGCCAGGCAGCCGGAATCTTTGTGTAACCTGGTGAAGAGGGATAGAGCCTGAGAGTCGGGTTGCTCTCCTTTATTTTCTCTGCAAAACTCTCCTCTACTATAGGATTTTTAAAGAAGCTCCCTGCATTTGCTATCTCAGCGGGGTCAGGAAGCTTTGCTGTTCTTATATCGATAATTGCTTTTCGAATATCAAAAAGTGTTGGGTTCTCTGTAGATGATAGCATCTCTTTTACATCTGCATAGGTGGTGTTGATAATCGGGTTAAGAGCGAGCTCAAAAGTGACAAAGGTTATTATTGTCTTCCCTTTAAGTTTCTGTTTGAATATACTATCTCTGTAACCAAAACGGCATTCTGCCGCAGTTATTCTCCTCTCCTCGCAAGTGCTGATATCGATATAATCTACCAATTCAATGGTATCCTTTGCCTCCGATCCGTATGCTCCAATATTTTGAACAGGT
Source organism: Bacteroidales bacterium (assembly GCA_030695165.1). Lineage (GTDB taxonomy): Bacteria > Bacteroidota > Bacteroidia > Bacteroidales > UBA932 > Bact-08. The sequence goes on along the minus strand of JAUYTH010000189.1, from coordinate 2,206 downwards.
GATGCACCCACACAACCGGGAATACCGGAGAGGTTCTCCACCCCTCCCCAGCCACGATCTACGCAGTATGCTACAAATTTATCCCAATCTACACCGGCACCTACCTTTAACTTTATGGTTGTATCGGATATCTCAGTAATTGAGATCTCTTTAATGGCCGGGTGAATCACAAGTCCGTTATAATCTCCAGAAAAAAGGGTATTTGAACCGGAGCCTAATACAAGTTTTTGCATAGCCGCAAAACGGGAGTCGTTAAGAAGCTCTTTGATATCCCTAACCGAACAGGGTGCTGCATACCAGGCTGCCTTAGCACTTAACCCCAGAGTGTTAAGTCTCTTTAAATCTTTATCACTCTCTGCTATCATCGGTTTAAATATCGTGAATTACGGAATCCGGCGCAATTGAAGATCTCTCATCATCCCGGCTACCTTTGGCAACAGGTTTGTGAATATATAAGATCCTACATATAAATCTCATCATAGAGATTATTATAAGCAACATAAAAGCGGTTATCTCTGCAGAGAGCTGCTCAGTAATCCTGGCTTTTGCCGAGAGAAGTTCTGAATCCTCACTTAGAATATCATCTATATTCTCAAAAGGGATATCAATTGTTGACCATTTTGAAATTACTGTTGCGTCATAAAGATATACAACACCTCCATTCGAACGATTCATTGTAAGAAGAGTTTTGAAATCTGTGTTGTAAAGTTTAGGTGAGAGTTTACTAAAAGCAGATAGTGAATCTGAGAAGCTCAACCCCGATCCGGTTAGTACAATCAACTCAACACCCCTGACACTAAGAGTGTCGTATAGCCGGTTAACCCTTTGAATTGCTCTCCTTCCCAGTTTGTCAATAAATGGTACAGTGGCAATAAATAGTGCCCCTTTAGTCGAGAGAAGAGAGTCTGTAACATAGTTGCCATTCACGTCAGAAACAGCAAAGTCCATATGAGCAGATCCCTTGTTTACTCTTTTAGTTCTTGAATCTTCAAACTTATAGGTGGAGTCCGGCAGGTTCTCTATAGAGAACTCATATCTCTTACCATCCTTTGAGTAGATGAGAGTGGTCTCAAAAACCGGGGAGTCACTCTCCGAGATAAAGTCCAGCCTCCCTTTAATATCTGTACCAACTTTAAACTCCATAAAATCAATCATTGGGAGATGTCTGTATGAGTAGAGCGATAAAGAGACAATAAGAAGAGCATATGTAACTGCGAAACCCCACTCCCATCTTGCAGGAGCTACAGGTATGAAATTATCTCTCTGGAGATAGAGAAGAACTGCAAAGAAGAGAAAAACAATATTTTTGTAAAAGGTTTGCCAGTTGGTTAGTTTAATTGCCTCTCCAAAACATCCGCAGTCGGTAACAGGATTAAAGATTGCAAGAAAAAGAGTCAATATGGTGAAGATGGATATAAATATTAGCGAAACTCTACAGGCTATCTTCATTCTTATACCTACAAGAAGTGATATCCCGATGAGCATTTCGGTACCCGATAATGCAACGCCTAATGTCTGTGCGATAAAGTGCCAGGAGCCTAACCCGGCAACCTTCATATACTCCTCAATTATGAGTCCGACCCCGACAGGATCTATGATCTTCACGAAACCGGAGAGTAAAAATGTTACTCCAATTACAACTCTGGATATTGCTCTGAGAAACTTCATAATGAATCTATTCGTTAGTAATATTATCCAACAAAATCTTAATTTTTTCAAATATGGAATCTGCAGAGAGCATAACCCCTTTATCGCCGGAACAGTTTACACGAATGAGCCCCTCTTCTCTTTTACACTCAGCAAGATATATATCCCTAACCTTAGACTGAAAAGAGATACTCTCTTCGTGGATATCCCTTTTACCTTTAAGATACTCCCTCTCACTACCCAACCTTGTCTCCTTAAGCTTCTCATCTACAAAATTGAGAGGAACATCCAGAAAAAGATTGAGATCCGGAACCGGTATTGCAAATTTATTAAACTCAGTGTCAAAAATCCAGTCACGAAGCTCCAAAGCAACTTTTGGGTCGCTGCATTTTGCACACTGAAACGCAATATTTGAGTATAGATATCTGTCTAATATTATGTGATATCCCGCTTTAATCCAATCATTTATCTGCCGCGATGCATCTCTGCGATCCTCAGCAAAGAGAAGTGCTACCAGCATAGGGTGAACCTGGTCAATTTTTCCAAAATCTCCTCTTAA
>JAUYTH010000187.1 GCA_030695165.1 Bacteroidales bacterium | reverse complement strand
TTACTATTCACGATTGGAACATAACCGGGATGGTAGAGGTAGTCCGGGTTTATATTTTCCGGAGATGCCCTAAACCACCAAGCGTTGGTGGTACCGCCGGACATAGCCCAGGCAGAAAAATTTGTGTATGCACTTGTAATTTTGCTTCTTTCGGAGGGGTAGTTAAAAATTTCCCAAAATAAAATTCCCCACATCATCCCGTCGTTGTTTTTAAAACAGTCATTTGGGTCTAGATTATATCCATTTGCCAATGAAGCGTCAAATTTGGAGGTTCCTTTGTATGTAGGCAGATGTATTTCACATCCTCTTTTAAAGTTGGGAACGATAAAGAAGTTAAAATCGTAAAAAGAGAGATAGGACGGAGAAATAGGAATGTTTAATCTAACATCTAAACTTAATCTTGGCGGAGTAACAAAGGTTCCGTTCATTGTGTTAAAAAAGTGGCTGTAGGTGACTATGTCTCTTTGATTATTAAACAGAGGAATCACGGCAAGGTTAACTCCGGATTCAGTTCCATTAGCATTAACCGAGAATGGAGATGTTCCGGAGATGTTTTGTCCGGAAACAGATTGTACATCTGAGGCATTTAATCTATCCATCTGAAATGCAGCCGCCAAATCGTAAGTGCATCCTGCTGCTTTTAAAACATAATCTAACTTCAACTTTGTAACCAAATTTGAACTGTTCATATATCCTATTAGCCTAAAATCCAGAACCAAATCATTCACATCGTAATCTCCCGTAACCGGCCACATATCTTCAAAAGCTAATGAGCCCATTCTCTCTAACGTAGGAAATGCCCAGTAAAAAGCTACAGTTGGGTCATTATCATCAATATCAACACCTGACATAACTCCATCTCCGTCATTATCAATAGGATCTGCATTAAGCGCAATCGAATTAGATTTTATGATAACAGATATTTGGCTGTTCGAGGCAGATTTTGTGTTTGCTGCGCCGGATGTGCCGGAAACAGTTGTGAGTGTTATATTTAATGACGACCCGGTTATATCTACTTTATGCAGATTAATTACACCGTTAGGTAATAACTCCTCAATGAAAAGAGACGGTATTGAAATACCTAAAGATAATTTTATAATAAAGGGAGATCCCGGTTTTGCACCTCCAGTGCAGATAAGCGAAGGGTTGCCAAGAGCAGAGTTGTTGTAAATGCGAATCACCCTAAGGGCATTATCCGAAATTCCACTTACAGAACCCACAGAGATGTTGCAATCCAGCTCTTTTACAGTTTTCCAGTTAAACCCGCTTGGGATCTTTCCAACCGGAGAAACAGGATCTTCAATAGCGGGCTCATTTTTTATACACCCTGTAACAATAGCAAACAGCAACACAACAAGAGTCGCTAAGCAACCCTGTTTAATGAAAAGCTTTTTCATATATATAAATTTTATATAAAGCCTCTCTAAAACCGGTACTGGTTGTGGTGTGGTGAAAAGTAACTCCTGCTTCAGTTTACTGACACTTAAACTTTTCAAGACAGAACGACCGAAATTTAGGAATAATATTTATTATATGCAAATATTGTCGACCCTTGGCAAGGTTAATCTTTCACGCACCTAACAGAGTAGCCGTTAACTTTGTCGCGGAAGAATCGCTGGCCGGGGTTGTCAATTGTGAAATATAGATTTTTGACATCGTCAGGCTCGCTGTTTAGTGGCCAGTAATAACCGGCAACGCCCCTGTTGGAGAGAACACCGGAGATGTTACGAAATCCGCCGGCAGGGAGAAATATACTATTAGCTCTTGAACCGTTGTGGTCTGAGCCAAACCATCTGCCCGGCAAGTTATTTACTCCAGAAGCCACCCAGGAACTTCCAATATCCATTAACGCACTCAATTCATTGCCGTTAGGAACCCGCCACCCTTGTGGACAGGGGTTATAGAGGCTCATACTCCACGATGAGAGATACTGTGTGCACCAATCCTTCAACCCAATATAGAATTTATCTGCATTAGATAACAAATTTGCCTCCTGCACAGAGACCGGCCCTGCTACGTTGCTAAAATTACCCCCGACATCTCCCGAACCTCTTTGACCATACATCCTTCCCCATTGATAGAGAAGCCCGTAAAGACGGTCAGATGCATAACCCGCATTTATTGGAGCCCACCAAACACCACCAATTTTAACCGATGGCAGCGAGCTGCCCGGGTAGAGCGGCGCCGGATTTGCAGCAATGGTAAAACTTCTCTCCTCACCGTAAGATGTGCCAAGCTCATTAGTAGCATAAGCCCTTACATAGTATGTTGACCCGGGAGTAAGCCCCGAAAGATAGGCGGTAAAACTACCTGTCCCGGCGCCGCTCGCAGCTTTGTTATCATTAATAGTGGGCCCGGATGAACCCCTCCAGCACACACCCCGTGCAAATACAGAGGCGCCTCCATCACTCACAACCACCCCGCCCGAGGCAGCACTGTTTGTTGAGATATCGGTCACTGCAGATGTTGTAACCACAGGGGCAGAAACTGTTTGGGGATTTGCAAGATAGATAAACTCCATAACTAAATTTCCACCCACCTGAGAGCTGTACCAGTCTGTATTGCTAACTCCACCGGATGTCGCCCAGGCACTGAATTTAGGGTAGGCTTTGATAATCGAGTTCCGTTCTGACGGGTATTGAAAATACTCCGGCAACATAATGGCCCACATCATCCCCTGCTTGTTCTTAAACTTATCTGAATCACTTATATTGTAACCAGTTGCAAGGGCAGCGTTAAACTTTGAGGTGCCGCTATATGAGGGCAGATGTATCTCCTGAGCCCTGGAATTTGCCACAATAAAGAGATTAAAAACCCCCATTGAGAGATCGGATGGTTGTACAGGCGAAGAGAACTTCACATCCAGATAGTTATTTGGGGTATTTCTGAAATCTCCATTAATAGTGTTAAGAAAATATGAATATGAGAGAGGATCTCTCTGATTATTAAATAGAGGAATAACAGCCAGAGATACACCAGATTCTGCACCATTCGCATCTGAAGAAAAAGGGGCGGAGCCATTAAGTGCCCTTCCGGTAACCGACATAATATTGGATGACTGCACCCTGTCCAGTTGAAAAGCTGCACCAATATTATAGGTGCTTCCGGCTCCCCTCACGTTGTAATCAAACTTAATCTTTGAAACCAGGTTAGAAGAATTTGAGTAGTAGGTCAACCTGAAGCCCAGAATTAGGTCATTCACATCATAATCTCCCTGGACCGGCCACATATCTTCAAATGCGTAGGTACCCCATCCACTTGCAGACGGGAAATATGAGACAAAAGCAACAGTGGCATCTGCATCATCTACATCCATACCTGCAGCTACTCCATCTCCATCGTTATCAATAAAAACCGCATTCATTGCAATAGGTGCGAGTGCCGATGGTTTTATGCTTGCACTTGATTTAGTGAACGCCGGCGAACTTGTTATGACAGGAGTATTGTAATCTTTCAGTCTCTCAGAAGAGATTGAAGTTGAGAAATTTACAACAATATTGCTTCCGGTAATACTTACTGCCTTCACATTTCTGCCACCATCCGGCAAAATCTCCTGAACATAGAGTGTGGGAATAGCGGTTGCCAGCGAGATTGTGGTTCTAAACGGAGCCCCCGGCTTTGCAGCCCCGGCTGCGATAAGTTGAGATTCACTCATCTGTGAACCATTGAAAACCCTTATCACACGAATCAAATTGTCCGGAATACCCTCGATAGATATTACATTCACTATGCAACTAATCTCCTTAACTGTTCTCCAGTCGAAGTTAGACGGAATCACCAACTTTTCTTCATCTGTGGGCTCCTTCACTGTTGGCTGTTTTATACAACTTCCAAAAATCCCGGCGAGCAGAATAATTATAACCAACGAAAACCGATTCATAATAAAATTTTATTAAATTTAATTTGCAGGAACCACACTGTCATATAATTATATAAACCGGGTAAAGATACTCATTTTTTTAAATTCACTATATTTGTACTACTAAAACTTAAATAGATAAATATGCACCTAATCACAAAAATTGCGAATAGAGGTTACTTGCTTCTTGTTTTTTGTTTACTATTTTTTAACTCGCTTATATCCCAAAACTTACGTCCGGACACACTCAGAGCGTTTCGCGTTTCTCAGCCGATTCATATAGACGGAGATTTAAAAAAAGCACTCTGGGAACAGGCATCACCAATATCAAACTTCACTCAGCGGGAGCCACTGGAGGGGGGGCAACCTACAGAGCAGACAAAAGTGGCTGTCCTCTATGATACACATAATATCTATTTTGGAGTGTGGTGTTTTGATTCTGATCCAGGCAGGATATCTGCAAAGGAGATGTCCAGAGATTTTAACTGGTCGGGCGACGACGATATCGAGATTATGATATCCCCCTTTAACGATAATCGTAACGGATATCTCTTTATAACCAATCCAAACGGTGCGATGGCAGATGTGTGGCTTGGAGGAGATAGCGGAAGATCCAATAAAGACTGGAACGGAGTGTGGGATGTTAGGGTAACTCGTGACCAAAATGGGTGGTATGCAGAGTTTGCAATTCCATTCTCTACCCTCAAATTTAAGAGGGATAGTGTTCAAAAGTGGTCGGTGAATTTTGAGAGAAATATTCGCAGAAAGAATGAGCAGGTTCGCTGGCAGGGATGGTCACGCAGTTACAGCATTAGTGATATTGCACAAAGTGGTAAGCTGGAGGGACTTAGCGATATAAAACAGAAAGAGAGAGTAGAGCTGACACCATACATAACCACCGGAGTAGAGAATCAGAATGGCAATACAACATCTGCCTTCAAAATTGGAGGGGAGATCAAATACGATATCAGCCCAACAATGAAGCTCAACTTTACCCTCAATACCGATTTTGCTCAGGTAGAGTCAGACCGCAGAGAGGTGAACCTCTCAAGGTTCTCTATCTACTACCCGGAGAAGCGACAATTCTTTCTTGAGGGGAGCAGTTACTTTGATATGAGTGTCTCATCTGCCCGGCTTTTCTACAGCCGCAGAATTGGCATTGAGGGGGAGTCTATAATTCCGATTATTGGGGGAGGGAGGCTTTTTGGTAAGATTGGAAAGACCAGTATTGGGATAATGAATCTACAGACAGCTGCTCTTAAGGGTCTAAGTAGTGCTAACTCATCCATTATCAGGATTAAACAGGACATTTTCGAAGAGTCCGGGATTGGATTTATCTCCACGCAAAAGTTTAGCGACGGTCAATATAGTGCCACATATGGAACAGACTTCACATACAAAACATCAAAGTTTCTGGGGGACAAAAACTTAATGACCGGCTTTTCCGGAGCAATCACTTTAGACAATCAGGGGCGGGAATCTGCAAAGAACAAGGATAATGCAACTTATCATTTTTTTCTGTTTTACCCCAACGATATCTGGAGTTTTAACGCCGGAATTAATTCCATTCAAGAGAATTTTAAACCAACTCTGGGGTTTGTTAACCGTTCCAATTTTAAGCGGATATACTCAGAGCTTGAGTTTAGACCAAGGTTCAAGAATATGCCAAGTTATATAAGGTCTTTTTCGTTTCAATTATATGATCTTGAATATTATATAAATGATAAAACAGGTCTTGCCGAGACTTTCTCACTAGATGTAAGACCACTCGGGATCAACTTCAGTAGCGGAGACTATTTTGGACTTAATTATGAGTTTACTCAGGATAACCCTCACGAAGATTTTCGTCTTATAGATGGCGTAGTTATTCCCCAAGGCCAATACAACGACAACAATTTCAGTGCTGAGTTCCACTCTTTTGACGGCAGAAACCTCAATGCAGGGGTAGAATTTGAAGCAGGAAGCTTCTATACCGGAAAAAGATCTAACATTGATATGTATCTTAACCTAAGCCTAAACAGACACCTGAGCTTAGGACTAGACTGGAGTCACAACACTCTGGATATGCCGCAGGGAGATTTCAAGGTAAATGAATTTGGTGGAAGAGTAAATTACGCTTTGAACCCAAAACTAAACTCATCGCTCTTTGCTCAGTGGAACAATGAAGACGATGAGGTAATTCTAAACTATCGGATAAACTGGATTCCAAAAATAGGCAGTTTCTTCTACTTTGTTGTAAATCAAAACATTGACACAGCAAACAACACCATAAAACTCACACGCACAACCATCCTTGCAAAATTAATCTGGCGTTTTGCCCTATAACCTTGCCAATAGTTGTGGGAATTTGCTGATAATCAGCAAATCCCCACAACCATTACCAGACTATTCCGTGTAACTACGCAGAGCATCTACATACGCTTCGAAGGCGGCGCGGCCGGCGGGAGTTATGCGACAGGTTGTGCGCGGGCGTTTGCCGGAGTAGCCTTTATCTACCTCAATGTATTGTGCCTGTGCAAGCTTCTCAAGCTGAACACTCAGGTTGCCGGCCGTCGCACCACTCTTCTCCCGCAGATATACAAAATCTGCCTCCTCAAGCGAAATGAGCAACGACATTACTGCCAGCCGCAATTGCGAATGCAGCAGCGGGTCCAACTCCTTAAACATTGCTCACCTTATTACTCTTTGAACTACTCTCTTTAGCAACTAGACCGGCCGCATTGGCTTTTCGGCTGGCCGCATTGAGGATATGGCCCGGAATGATGAGCATAATAACAGAAAAGGCAGCAAACACCAATATCTGATTAATCCCCGGAATAAGCAGCAGAGAGAAACTCAAAAGAATCCCCACAAACCCGGCTATAATAGTTGGCTTAAATTTAATTACCAAACCGCTCATAGCCACTCCGGCGTTAATTAGAAGCGCCATAACAAACATAATAGGGAAAGAGTTGTGGTCAATAAACATAAAGAGCGACAACAGCAGCGCACACACCCCAATCACAATCCAAATCTTGGAAATTACGGCCTCTACAAACGTAACCGCCCTCTTCTTTCTGTTTTTCAACATAAAATACATCACAGGATAACCAACCAGCGGCATCGCAAACCACAACCAAGTTGCCCTATAGTCGCCTGTGTAGTGTATCAATCCATAAACAACCAATGCTACAACCAGCCACAAATACCCCCAAAGCAGATAAATGTTGCCGCCACCCCGCTCCATATTGTTGCGAGTCTCCTTAATCATCCGGGCAATCAGCTCCAGACTTTCGTTTTTTGATAAATTTTTCTCTTCCATAATCTTGATTTTTTTTAATTGTTGTTTAATTATTGTTCAGTTTTTGTTCAGTTTTTATTCAGTTTTTATTCAGTTTTTGTTTTTTTTGTTGATTTGTAAATAAGTTTATAAAATAAACCAAATTGCCCTAAAAAAGTGCAACTTAACTATTTGCAGATGCTCACTGCTTTTAATATCTGTTGCACGGTGCAAATATAAATAAGTTTATTTTATAAACCAAATAAACTTTGCCAGTGTTTGATGAAATATAATGGAGGTCAATAGATTGTAAATCCCAGTTTTCCATATTTGGAAAATTGACTTTTATAACACATAGATTAACAATGCTTTACATCAAACACTGGCAAAGTTTGTTTTCTGCTGCGCAGTTTTGCGGTCCGCTGCGCGGTTGTGTATACTGCTGCGCAGTTTTTCGGTCCGCTGCGCGGACAACACAGCCGTGAAACGGACCACATAACCACGAAGTGGACAACACAGCCGTGAAACGGACCACATAACCACGAAGTGGACAACACAGCGGAAAATTCAACTGGCAGTGTTATGTGAAACAGGCTGGTTTACAGGTGTTTAAAAATTGGGGTTTTGGCAATTGAGAGAAACGCAAAAATTAAACCACTAATCTACAATTACTTACATAGAACACTGGCAGATGAAAATTCGGTCCGCTGCGCGGTTGTGTTTACTGCTGCGCAGTTTTAAGAAAGCCCCACGTTGCTTGGCAAGGTTCTTTTGACAACTTGCACGGGTGGGTTGCTTAGGACGATGATTTCGTCGCCGAGTAGTTGGGCTTCGTCTACATTGTGGGTTACGAAGATTACGGTGCGTCTGTCCTCTTTCCAGATTTGGGAAAACCACTCTATCATATTCTGTTTTAGGGAGGCATCCAGTCCGTTGAGCGGCTCATCCATCAGGATGATGTCGGAGTGGCAGGCGAAGGCGCGCGCAATTGAGACACGTTGGCGCATCCCGCCGCTCAACTGTGAGGGGTAGTAGTTGGCAAAACCTTCTAACTGAACTTTATGAATGAGCCTATCTGCCTCACTCCTTCTTTGAGAGGGCGACATATTGCCGCCGAGCACAAATTCGATATTGTCTCGAACTGTTTTCCAGGGCAGCAGTCGCGGCTCCTGAAAGATATATGAGAAGATCTTATCTTCGAAACCAATGAGGGAGCCGCTGTCGGGCAAAATTACTTTGCCCATAATATTGAGCAGCGTGCTCTTCCCGCAACCCGAAGGGCCCAGAATGCAGGTGATGGTGCTCTCTGCCAAACTGAGATTGAAATCCTTGAAGAGGGTGACCCCGTTAAAACTCTTATTGAGATCTTTTATCTGCAAACCCATATGCGAGCGATCTATCTTAGAACTCTCCATCTGCGAGCTGTTTATCTTAGAACTCTCCATCTGCGAGCTGTCTATCTTAGAACTCTCTATCTGCGAGCTATCCATCTGCAAGTTACCTGCTTTTGATTTTGTCATTATTGAGCCCTCCATTTTAAAACTCGTTTTTCGTAGAGTCGGATAATTTTTTCAAAAGCAAAGCTGATAATTATGGCGATAAGGGTCCAGGCGATTACGGCCTCCACATTGAGGTAGGTTTGAGCTGTCTGCATCTTTGTGCCGATGCCATATTTTGGCTGGCTCAGCACCTCGCCGATAATTATTGCTCTCCAGCCGATGCCCATTGCACTTGAAGCGCCGCTGATAATAAAGGGCATAATGGCAGGAATATATACACAACGCAAAATCTTCCTTTTATCAACCCGGTAAAAATTAGCCATTTGGATAAGATTAGGATCTACACTCTTTATTCCATCTGCAACATTGGTGCAGATAAAAGGGAACATTGTGAGCATTGCGATAAAGATTGGTACTACATTGGGGTTGAACCAGATAAGTGCCAGCAAGATGAGGGAGATTACGGGAACGGAGCGGATGGTGACCAAGAATGGGGAGATAAAGGTGTTGAAATTTGGTCGTAACCCGGAGAGAACTCCTATAAATAGGCCCAGCACTGCAGATATGAAAAACCCAAAGAGCCCGCGCAGTACTGTTGCCCCCACAACCTGAATAAAATCTAAATCTCCAATTAGCTTAAAAACAGTGAGAAAAGTATCTTTGGGCTGGGGGACTATGAGCGCCGATCCAAAGTAGAAGGCTGCGCTCTGCCAAATGGCTAGCATCACAACTACCGAAGCAATGGATATGTAGTGCTTTTTAGTTAATGAAATTTTCATCCGGCATTTTTCCTCCAATTATCTCTGGATTAATATCATAAAAAATTCTCAGGTATCTATCTACCCCCTCGCGTATGCCGGCCGCCGGCACGAAGAGGATGTTAGACCTTGGAATTGAGCGCAAAGCGAGCCCGTGTTCCGGCAAAATATCGTACTTCACAATAAGTTTGGCGGCGCTATCTAAGTTATGGTTCACCCACTGGGAAGATCTTTGGTAGGCAGATAATATCTGCTTAACCTTTTGAGGGTGCCGGCGCAAAAAGCTCTCCCTGACCACAAAAGCGGTTTGAGCCATTGCAACTCCCTGCAGTTTGTCCCATTCGAGATTTAGGTCAAAAAGTGTGCGAACATCCCGGTTCTTATCCAGAACCAAAGTGGCAAACGGTTCGGATAGCACCCCCATATCTGCAATACCGGCTGCAACAGCGTTAGCCAGATCTATATGAGTCGGGAAGCTGTAGTCCAGAACCACATCGGTTTCGGGATCTATCCCATTCTTTTCCAGTAAGTAACGAAAAAGAACATCGGGAGTCATCCCTCTGCCCATAACATTTATCCTCTTGTTTCTAAGATGCGCCCAGCTGGTAATGGTGCTGTCCTTGCCAACCAGATAGAGCGAACCCCAAACCGGAATGGCTATCAGCCTGTAATCTATACCTTTGTTATACATAAGCGCTGCCATTGTGGTGGGCAAAATAGCAAAATCTGCAGAGCCATCCAGCATCATCTTCCGAACCTGCATCGGTTCGTTAAGGATATCAATTTTAATTTGTGAGTGTGCAGATTTAATTTGAGGGTGTGCAGATTTAATTTGAGAGTGTGCAGATGTGTTTATGCTGTCAATAAATTTTATCATCCCCACTGAAGATGGCCCCTTGAGGGTGGCAATTACAATTTGGGAATCCTCCTCCGCATTTTGTGACGCGTTTCTGCATCCGCCAAACAGAAACACCGCAACACAAGCCAAGAGGAAAATTTTACGCATAAAATAAGTTTTACACAAAAGGATGAGTTGATACAAATTTATGAGCTTTACACAAAAGTATATGTTTTAAACAAAAATTAGGTTGATACAAATTTATGAGCATTACACAAAAGTATAACTTTTACACAAAACTATCAGATTTATATAACTTGTCAAAAAAAACAATAACTTTGTGGCGAAATAAATACCGTATTTGTACTGCGATTTTGGGTTTAAATCCGATCAAGGTCTAACGGGGAATCAAATAACAATCTAATCCGGAGGCATCCTGATGGAAAAGAGAATAGGAACAGCAATAATCCAAATTGAGAGTCGCGAGAGCGTTCAGCTGCTTAACGACATCCTCTCAAATCATTTCAACATCATAATCGGGCGGCAAGGCTTGCCCCATAAAAATGATCTTGGCATCATCTCCCTTATTCTTGAAGGTACTACAGACGAGATTGGTTCCCTTACAGGCCAGCTAGGGCGTTTAAAAGGAATTCAGGTAAAATCGGTGCTTTTAAAAAAGTAGATAAGATGAATAGAGCAAAGATCTCCATTTTGACGGCCATCTGTATGGTCGCACTTCTGCCAGTTGTGTCAGGACAAAATTCCGGCCAGGCAGGACAAGAGACCAATCAAAGTAGGCCGGGCGGCACAACTGCCGGGCAAGAGTGCACACAAAGTGAGCCGGACAGCACGCAAGCCGAGCCGGACAGTACGCAAAGCGGGCAATTTGTTGACCAGAATCACAAGACGGCCCGGCCGGACACCGTTGCGCTGGGCGAAGTTGTAGTGTCAGTAATAAAAGTAGAGAGAAAGATCAAAGAGCTGCCGGCCTCCATCAACATTGTGACAAGCGCAGTGTATCAGAAAAGATCTTCACAAACAATCTCCAATGTACTTAATAACCAGCCGGGTATCTCAATGGGAGGCGACGGCATCTGGGCAACAAGCATCAACATCCGCGGGATGGGGGAGAGCCGCCTTGTTACACTCATAGACGGCAACCGGGTTGAGACAGCGACCGACCTCACCGCATCGCTCAGTATGGTGGATGTGAATGATGTAGAGCGCGTTGAGGTGATCAAAGGGGCACAATCTTCACTCTACGGCACCGGCGCAATGGGGGGAATCGTGAACATCATAACCAAAGGGGGGTACTTTGCAGATAAACTTTACGTTAGTGGCAGCGTAATCTCCGGCTATGCATCTGCAAACAGCCTCTTCTCGGGCTACACCTCCGTGAACACAGGGTCGCAAAAGTGGTACCTGAGCCTGAGCGGAACCTACACCAATGCCGGCGATATGCGCACGCCACGCGGAGTTTTGCCAAACAGCCAGTTTACCACCAACAACTTTAGGACAAGCATTGGCGTAAAACCATTTGCTAATCATCTACTTAAGATTCAGTACCAGCGAAACCGATCTACAAATGTGGGAATTCCGGGCGGCGACGCATTTCCGCTAACAGCCGAGGCGACCTACTCAAACATCTCAAGAGACCTCTTTGCGGCAAGTTACGAGATTACCAAGATATCGCAGGTGTTCACCTCGCTCAAATTGAGCTACTTTAACCAGTTCATAGAGAGAGATGTAACACTTATTCCAAACTCAGTTGTGCGCGCCACACTTCCAAACGGAAATACCCAGCTCACCGAACCCACATTGATGACCCCAACCGGAGAGCACCTCACAAACGGAGTTCAGCTACAGGGGACCCTCAAAATGTCTGAAAATGATGTTCTTATTTTGGGTGCAGATTTGTGGGGGCGCAAACTTACCACCTCTCGCCAGAGGTTTATAACCGTAAAGGTCAACAACCCTGCCGGCACAACCCTTGTAACCAACAATATTGAGCGCGGCGAGACACCAATACCCGAATCGAGATCCAACAACGCAGGCTTCTTTATCCAAAACGAAAACTATCTGCTCGATAAACGCCTCACAATTATCACGGGAGCCCGTATAGATGGAGTGCAGATAACAAATAAAAAGGGCTATGATGTAGATTATATTATCCTTAACGGAGTGCGAAACGACGCACCATCTACCCAGCGCCAAACCTTTGAGGCCGGCAATGAGGGTAGCATCTCCTGGAGCGCCAACGGCGGAATCCTCTATAAAATAGACAGCAACACAGATCTTTCCCTAAATGTAGCCCGCTCATTCCGGGCCCCATCGCTGGAAGAGCGATTCAAATATATAGACCTGGGCAGCTATGTACGCCTGGGCAACCCGGCCCTGATGCCGGAGAAGGGGTACTCTGCAGATATGGGTGTGCGAGTTTGGAAAAAGAATCTCACCCTGCAAGCCGGACTCTACATTAACAGCATCACAAATATGATTGCCGAAATACCCGGTGAGTTCACATACACACTCACATCCGGTTCCCAGCCCCAAACCCTACCGGCATTTATTAACTCCAACATCAGCAAAGCACTCCTGTACGGTTTTGATTTCCAGCTAGATTACAACCTCTACCGCAACTGGACAGTGATGCTCTCCGGAGCCTATGTACGAGGAAAAGATGTGGGAGAAGATAGTGGCGCCGGCGGCGTAGCGGGCAGCACCGGCACTAATAGCACCGGAAATCTGCCTATGATGCCGCCGCTCAAAGGCGGGGTAGGGGCCCGCTACTCCAACTACAGGTTCGGCTCACTGGAGATGCATCTAACCGCAGTAGCCAAGCAGGACAAAATTGCCGCCGGCGAGATCGAAACCCCCGGATACTTACGCCTCGATATGTTCTACAACACCCGCGAGTTTACAATAGGCGCCACCCGCCTACAACTCTTTGCCGGGATAGACAACATCACCGACACAAGCTACACAAACCACCTCTCCACCAACCGTGGCGATATCAGTATAGAACCCGGCCGAAATGTTTTTGTGAGATTTAGGTTCATATTTTAAACGCAGGTTATATCCCCAGACAAAGCACCTCCGGAAATTTATTATCCTCGTGAAGTTTCCCGTGAAAAACTTGTCCCTGGGAGTTTTTTACAGTCCCCTGTTTTTCTGCACTTTAATTAAAGTGACTTTGCATTTTTTTCCATAGTCATAAAGGCTATATGTTTCTACAAGAGCAATATATAAAAAACTCCCAGGGATGCCTGCTGTGCGGCCGAGTTCCCAAAGATATGGTCTGCTTCGCAGGTGTGTTTACCGCTGCGCGGGAGAGATGAATGCAGTATAGTAAAGCCCCCTTCCGAAACGGTCGTTTCCGAAACGTGGGTGTCGCAACTGCAACAAGGATTTTATTTTTATATATTTGCGTGAAACTTTTGAAAAATCTCTACTAACAAATTTTTATGGCAAAACATTTTCGCTTTTGGCTGCTAATTAACAGAGCGCCAAAACTCCGGGCAGGAGTACTACTATTTGCAACTCTTTGTGGAACTCTTTTTGCGACTCTCAGTGGGACTCTATTTGCAACTCTTTTTGTAACTCCATTGGGGGCGCAGACTTCGCTGCCCAATTTATTTGCAAGGAGCCTGGAGGGGAAGGAGGTTAGGCTTGCAGATTTTTTGAAAGAGGGGAAACCTCTTGTGATATCATTCTGGGCAACCTGGTGCAACCCCTGTGTAGAGGAGCTGGAGGCAGTTTCTCAGAGATTTGAGTCGTGGCAAAAGGAGATCAATTTTAAATTTGTGGCTATAAGTGTAGATGATGCCCGCTCAACATCTAAGGTGCGCAGCTTTGTATCGGGAAGAGAGTGGCCATTTACAGTGCTTCTAGATGCAAATCAAGAGATTATGAAGGCTATGAACATCTCCTCGGTTCCCTTTACAATGATTTTGAACAAACAGGGAGTTGTCAAATACAGCCACTCGGGATATATTCCGGGAGACGAGAATACTATAATTAAGGAACTCAAAAAAATTATTGATGAAAAATAGGATAGCAATGGCCACTCTGGCTCTGCTTGTGACGGCAGGCACGTTGTTGGTGACGGCCGGCACGTTTGCCCAAAACAGGTCGCAGTTCTCGGGAAGCGTTACAAGCATTAACCATCTCTACCGAACAGACCGGGCAATAAACTTCACAAGACCCTCCAACCCTTTTGCCACAAACACTATAACCCAATTGCAGTACAGCTATTCTGCATTCAGTGCCGGCCTCCAGTACGAAGCGTACTTGCCACCACTCTCCGGATATCCATATCAGCTTGAGGGCAATAAGATTACAGGCAGATATTTTCGCTATGCAAAGAACTCGATAGACCTTACCGTTGGCAGTTTCTACGAACAGTTCGGGAGCGGATTGATATACAGAGCATACGAAAACAGAGATCTTGGCATCAACAGCGCCACCGACGGATTGAAGGTGATATTTCGCCCACTCCCATATTTAAGAGTCACCGCCCTTTATGGAATGCAAAGAAGATTCCTGGAGTACACCAAGAACTACATCAAAGGGATAGATGCAGAGGTGTTGATAGACAGCCTATTCGGAAGCTCTGCATTTATGAGAGTAGGTGCAGGATTTATAAGCAGATACGACAAATATACCGGCTCACAGGATGGAATTCCGGAAAATGTAAATGCAGCATCAATAAGGGCATCACTCAACTTAGCAAATACCGAGCTTACAGCCGAGTACGCAAACAAATCCGGCGACCCATCACTATTCAATCAATTTACCATCAGCACAGGGGAGTCCCTGCTCATAAACGGAAACTACACAAAGAGACGCTTCGGCCTCTTCTTCTCGGCAAGATTTCTCAAGAGTATGAATTTCTCCGGCGACAGAGAGTTTGACGATATATACAACAGTGTCAACTATCTGCCCGCAAACACAAAGCAACACTCATATATGCTCGCCAACATCTACCCATACGCAACCAGGACCGAAAACGAGTTCTCCATCCAGGGCGAGATGAGCTACACATTCAAAAAAGGATCTGCACTGGGCGGCAAATATGGAACCGGAGCCAGAATAAACTTCTCACAAGCCAGGGAGCTCTCTCAGCGGGCGGGCGCCTCCTCACCAAAACTTCTCTCGGCAGGGGAGAGCCTCTACTTCCAGGACCTGAATGTAGAGCTCACCAAGAAGATGAGCAACAAATTCAGCTGGATATTTACATACATCAACCTACAGTATAACAAAGCACTAATCGAGGCGCCCGTATACGACTTCGTAAAATCCCACACCATAATCGCCGACCTCCACTTTAGATTCTCCAACAAAATCTCCATCAGAACAGAACTTCAACAACTCTTCACAAAACAGGACCAAGGCAACTGGAGCGCATATCTCGCCGAGGTCGGCCTCGCCCCACACCTCTCATTTTTTGTCTCGCAGATATTTAACAGCCAAGTTGGTTCCAGCGGCCAAGGCGTTTCCAATGACCAAGGCAGTCCCAAAGGCGGATACTACAATGTGGGAGCCGGATACAAAACTAACCGGGTAAGATTTGCCTTAGGTTTCGGCAGACAAAGAGAGGGACTAATCTGCTCCGGCGGAATCTGCCAAAGAGTTCCCTCCTACAAAGGCTTCAACCTGAGAATGGATATAAATTTCTAAGCTAAAAAGCTACCAAATTTCTAAGGCAGCTCCACAAAACCCTTGTTCTGGCCAACGGAGGCGGCAACGGCATTAATCACCTGCTTCTGTTTTGAGCCACTGTTGTGGGTTAAGAAGGCCACAACCTTAAGTTTGCTAAACTTATCGGCGCTTATATTTGAGAAGGTAAAGCTTCTTGAGTAAACTTTCCCGACCCCAACCTCTGCAGCCGGAATAAGATCTCCAAACATATCGGTTCCAATTTTAGTAAGAACATTGTTGTGGATAAAGTTAGGCACAGGGTTCCCTTTCCCGTAGAACGCGTGAGAAGGATCTGTATTATAGTAGTTTGCCTGATTCGCAACTATGCCATCTTCAAGCATATATACGCTCATTCTAACACCATCCGGGAACCCGGTCCCGAATTTTGCCTGAGCAGTCACACTTACACTTGTGCCCGACCCCGTCACATTAATTGCGAGCCCCGCACCTGCAGGTATTTGCATATCCACAATGGCAGTAACGTTGCCGTTCCAGGTGGATGCTCTATCTGTGTGAACAGTAGGAACGCCGGTGAATCCGAACGAAGAGAAGAGGGCACTGTTTTGCGGGAAGGTCATCGCATCGCTCAGGTGAAGCGCAATATGTACAAATTTCTGGTTTACGGTGTGCAGATTCTCAATCTGAGCAATGGATCTTGTGCAGTATCCGCACCAGGTTCCGGTATACTGCTCAAGCAGAACATTTTTTTCAAACTTAAGACCGGAAGACAATGCAGATGTTGCAAAAGAGCTCTGGCTTCCATAAGATGTTCCGGTTGAATTTGTTGCGTAAGCCCTTACATAGTAAGTCGTTCCCGGATTCAGCCCCGTAATTGTGCTTGTAAAGCTACCCATCCCACTACCATCTACACTTTTTGAATCAGAAATCTTAGGCTGCTGAGCGGTACTCCAGCACAAACCCCTCGCCGTTACAGCCGACCCACCATCCTTAGAAACATATCCACCCCCCGAAGCACCAGTTGCAGTAATATTAGATATACTATGCGACTCAACAGCAGGAACACTATTAGTCAACTGCGCCTGTTCACTTTTTGTGCAACCCCCAAACGTTAATAATAGAGAGGCAACACTAATAGCCACAACAATTCCGGATATTTTCATAAAAGTTAGATTTAATTTGGGCACAAAAATATAAAAAAAACACACACCTGCGAAGCAGACCTTTTTATATTTCTTGTAAATAGGCACCTGTAGCTTCGAGAATTTTTTTCTTGATGGTTCCCCATCCTAATTTTGGTGTTTTTATGAGAACCGGCCAATCAGAAATATCGACCTCTTTAAACCAGCACAAGCTTTTCAAAACATTTGCCTCATTAAATTGAGAATACTTCTTTTTATAAAAGCCAATCATCTCTCCAATAGAGAAGATTTCTAGCAAGTAGTAAATATCAACAAAATCTTTAACTCTTTGTCCACTTACAGTAATTGCGTTTAGTTTCATTGCTGCAATATCTTCTACAGAAAGCATACGAATACTCTCCTCAACAATTGGTTCACAAATGAGAGGATAGCGATGCGCCACAATATCTACCTGTACCCCATTGATACTGCCCTTAAGAACATTATTTGCCGAGAAAAAGAGTGAAAAAGAGAAGTCAGTGGATAAATTTTCCAGCAACTGTATTGCATCAAAACTGAAGTTTGAAAATAGATCAAGGTCAACCGACTTACGATGTCCCATTTTTAGTGCCAATGCTGTACCACCAACAAGATAAAACTCTTTCAGATACTCTTTCTGCTGTAACTGAATTAGTAATTCCAGGGTTGATTGGTCAACTGTCTCCTTGTGTAGCATTTAAATTTTGATTTTGGAATATGAAAGAGCAGGGAGATAAAATTCAAAGTTTTTGGGTCGATATAATTGAGTTTGCAAAGTGCAGATGTTATAACTTTAGTTCCATAGAACTCCTTTATAAGCTTTATTTCGTGAAGATTGCCATAGTTCATAACACGCTCAATAATTAACCTTTTTGATTTTAAATCATCGATTTGAGCTATATCAATATCCCAAAAGTAGGCTTTATTAAGTTGTTCTATAAGTACGGACATACGTTATAATAATTTCATATAAAGATAGAGAAAAATTGCCACAAACCTTGGCAAGGCCCCATGCGTAGGTGTCTTTACACACCCAAAAGAATATGTGGGTCAATTGCGAGCTTTTTACCCATTTCCCGAGCCACCTTAAGTGTTGGTTCACAAGTGCCATTGAGATATTCGCTCACTCTGGATGGACTCACATTAAGCAACCCTGCTAAACCCCTCTGATTCAAGCCCATTTCTGCCATCCTCAAACGAAGCACCTCCGGAAGAGTTGGCGATGTGACGGTTAGATAAACATCTTCATACTCCGAAACCAGACCCGATAAAAGCTCCAGCTCTACATAGTTTTTATCCTCTTCCGGTGTTTGGTTGTCAACCACCGCCAAAAGCTCCTCAACCCGCTCGCAGGTTTTCTCGTATTGCTCTATGTTTTTGATTGTTGCCATCTCTAAAAAATTAAATATTTGCTGCATCAATCTTATCGTAATCACTATGTGTGCAGATAGATCTGATATATACCGTTTTCATTTTAAATAAAACAATCGCTATAAGACGATAACTATTGCCCTTGATATTAAACACAAAACGACTATTTCCAACGGCATCTGCACTGTTAAAACTCTTTTTAATATCTGCATAGCAACTCCAATTGGCCTTTTGTGTTTTTTTATACCATTCACGCAGAGCAATATCGGCATCTGAATAAATTAAAGAAAACTCCATAATCCTCCGGAAAGTTATTATCCTCATTCAAATTAATTTCACACAAAAATAGAGAAAAATTCCAATTATCAAAAGTAAATACCAAAAAACAAAACAAACTTTGCCAGTGTTTGATGAAACAGCTTACTATTCAAGATATTATGAATCCCAGTTTTCCATAATTGGAAAACTAAGATTCGTATCTAATTGATAAGTAGAAAGATACATCAAACACTGCCAAAGCGGGTGTGCGGTCTGCTTCGCAGGTGTGTTTACCGCTGCGCGGGTGGGTGTTGTCCGCTGCGCGAATTTCAACTGCCAGTGTTCTGTGTAAGTACCAGGTTATCAATGATGTAAAATTTGGGTTTTGTTAGAATTTTAAAATTGGAATTTCTAAGTATCAGATTATTAGCACTTTTCTCAAAACACTGGCAGTTCCCTATACAGCAGCCCGAACATCCAGAGAGGTATTTGATTTAAATATCCTGTCTCGATATTATCTTTAACAATATACGCCTCTTTGAGACCGGAAATCTGTTTTTGGTTTTTCTCTTTGCCTCCTATTTCAAAATGATATTTACCATCGACTGTAAAATCAGTTTTATCTGAGTAAGTGACTTTGTTTGTCGCATTTAACATTGAATAGATGAAAGTCTCTCTCAGATTACCAATGTTAACATTATCTCCGAAGAAGGCATAAGCATAATTGGTATTGCCCAGATATATCTTTTCTGGCTTAACCAATCTTTTAAGACCCGTAGCTTCTTTATCCAGCATTAGTATTGCCTGAGCCTT
>JAUYTH010000186.1 GCA_030695165.1 Bacteroidales bacterium | reverse complement strand
AGAGAAGTCTTTTTTGTTTGTCTTAAGGTGAGCGGTTAGGTGAGCGATACGGTATGAAAATAAAGCTACCTGACTCTCTGGCGAGCCGGTATCTGCATTAGACTTTCCGTATTGTCCGAAAATCTCTTGCTTTTTTTCTTTTTCAAGATAAGTTGCCATTTCTAAGCAATTGATATTTATAATAATCCCCCAAAATTGGGACTGCAAAGTTATATATTATTTTTGACTGCGCAAGTTATTTATCTAATTTTGTTTCCTAAATAGTTTTATATGATAACATTTCGGCAGGCAATAGATCTGGTTTTAGGTAGCTCTTTAAAACTCCCCTGTGAGGATGTGCCTCTGTGGGAGTCTACAGGGAGGGTACTCGCCGTAGATATCTCTGCAGACAGAGATATGCCACCCTTTAATAAATCTGCCGTAGACGGATTTACCTGCAAGAGAAGTGACCTCTTCCCTTTAGGTGATGGGCAGCAAGAAATGCGGTTAGCAATTCTTGAGACCATACCTGCCGGATACCGGCCAACTATGGAGATAAAAGAGGGTGAGTGCAGCAGGATTATGACAGGTGCAGTGGTACCAAATGGTGCAGATTATGTTCTTATGGTTGAAGATAGTGAGGTTGAAGATGGTTGTATGAAGATACGGGCGGGTAACAAAAACGAGAAAGGAGTTCTATCGGCAGCAAGGGGTTCAAACATATGCTATAAAGGGGAGGATATAAAGCAGGGAGAGACTATCATAAAGTCCGGCACAACAATAGGAGCTGCTCAAGTAGGTGTTCTTGCCGGTGCCGGGGTGTGCAGTGTTCGGGTCTCTACCCGCCCAAAAGTTGGAGTTCTATCAACCGGTGACGAAATTGTTGAGCCCCATATAACGCCTCTGGATTATCAGATTCGAGATTCAAACGGAGCGCAATTAACAGCTCAGGCGAAAAGTTGTGCAGATGCTAAGTTTTACGGTATTGTGAAAGATGGTCGCGATGAGCTTTTTACGGCAATCCAAAAAGCCTCATCTGAGTGCGATATCCTCATACTAACCGGGGGAGTCTCAATGGGAGAGTTCGATTATGTGCCGCAAGTTCTTACAGAGTGTGGCTTTAAAATACTATTTGACAGGATAGCCGTTCAACCTGGCAAACCAAGCACTTTTGGAGTGAAAGAGAGATCGGGGAGTGAGCGAACAGCAAAAGTTGTTTTTGCCCTGCCGGGAAATCCTGTCTCCTCATATATTCAGTTTGAAATGCTCGTAAGGCCATTTATCATAAAATCTATGGGCGGAGACTATTTCCCAAAGAGTATAATGCTCCCCTGTGCAACAGATTATAAAAGACGAAACAGCGAACGGACAGCGCTTATACCCGTTACTATAGAAAAAAACGGCACCTTTATGCCGGTTAATTACAACGGATCTGCACATATTTTGGCAATGACCCTCTCAGATGGAGTTGCAATGATCCCAACAGGTATAAACAGAGTTCAAAATGGTGAAACTGCAGAGATCTTTATTTTGAAATAGCGTGGAGAAGATACTTAAACATCCAATAATCGGAGAGGTAAAAATTGTAAAGGGAGGCGGTGGTAGCTCCATACGGCTCTCAGTGCATATTCGAAGAGGTGTGAGAGTTTCAATCCCGAGATTTGCCTCATTCACTGAAGCAGAAAGGTTTATAGAATCAAGAATTGACTGGATAACAGCAGCACTTATAAAACAGAGGAGAAGGGCAGATAGGTTTAGTGTCGCTCTGGGTGAGGGGGAGGAGATTCTAACACTCTCCGGGGTAATTAAGTTTTTAAGGGTCGATTCAATGCCGGGTAAAAAGATAAAAATCTCCGTAAAGGGGGTTGACAGAATCATATCATACCACCCGGACGCTACTAAAGAGGATCTTAAAGATGCCGTAATTAAGATATTGCGCAAAGATGCAAAGGAGTACCTTCCCTCCAGGTTAGAGACTCTCGCCCGCCAACACGGCTTTATCTACAACAAACTATTTCTTAAAAACAACACCAGCAACTGGGGCAGCTGCTCTTCAAAGAGCAATATAAATCTAAACATTCACCTGATGAGGCTGCCATATGAGTTGTGTGATTATATTATCCTTCACGAGCTCTGCCACCTGAAATATCGGAATCACGGTGAGAAGTTCCACAAACTTGTAAACGAATTGTGCGGCGGAAACGAGAGAGAGATCACAAAAGAGCTCCTAAAATTCCGCCCCGAGCTCTAAATTTCTTTAGCTGTCAACAACATCAGCTCACGGTGTCAGCACGGAAAATCCTCCCCACCTGCGGTGGGTCCCCTCCCTCTTCGGGAGCCAATGTTTTCCTTTGCTGACACCGATATCGCTGATATTTTTTTGTTGACAGCATACTGTTGTAAA
The DNA here is from genome assembly GCA_030695165.1 of Bacteroidales bacterium. Classification (GTDB taxonomy): domain Bacteria; phylum Bacteroidota; class Bacteroidia; order Bacteroidales; family UBA932; genus Bact-08. The sequence continues at coordinate 61 of JAUYTH010000186.1, read as the reverse complement.
AGAAAAGAGGTTTTTGTAGAATATGTTGCGATTGTTGAGCTTTCTATAGCAGAACTGGCGA
>JAUYTH010000184.1 GCA_030695165.1 Bacteroidales bacterium | reverse complement strand
GGTTTGCGGTCTCGGTCTAATGGTTTGCGGTCGCGGTCAAATGGTTTGCGGTCGCGGTCAAATGGTTTGCGATCACCCTCGAAAGGTTTACGATCTCTGTCAAATGGTTTGCGATCGCGGTCAAATGGTTTACGATCTCTGTCAAATGGTTTGCGGTCGCGGTCAAATGGTTTGCGGTCGCGGTCAAATGGTTTACGATCACCCTCGAAAGGTTTACGATCTCTGTCAAATGGTTTGCGATCGCGATCAAATGGTTTACGATCTCTGTCAAATGGTTTGCGATCTCCCTCAAAAGGTTTACGCTCTCTATCGAACGGTTTGCGGTCTCTATCAAACGGTTTACGTTCTCTGTCAAATGGTTTCGCATCTCTGCGATCACTGTCGAACGGTTTCGCATCTCTGCGCTCGCGATCGAATGGTTTGCGATCTCTGTCAAATGGCTTCGCATCTCTGCGGCTGCTACTTACTGGTTTACGATCGCTCTTTCCTCTGCCCGAAGCCCCGGCTCCGGTACGATTTGTTGTTTTAATATTTCTCATTAATTTTTAATTCGGCGCAAAGTTATGTTAATAAGAGATATTTTCCTACTTTTACAGACTCATTAGGTTTAAATAGTTTTTTAAATGACAAATCCTCTGTTAGGAATTGCGCGTAAGTTAGGCTTTACTCCACTGATGAAAGAGAACTTCAGTGTCTCTATGAAGTCTATAAAAAGCAGCAGGTTACGTTCGATTCTCACAATAATGATTATTGCGATAGGTATTACTTCACTTGTAGGTATTCTAACAGCAACCGATTCTCTCAAAGCACTGCTAAATGAGAATTTCGGTAAGATGGGGGCAAACTCATTCTCAATCCGCTCTAACTTCTCAGACTCTCAAACAGCAAATAGAAGATCGCGTGTCATTAACAGGCGCAATATAACCTATAGCCAGGCAAGAGACTTTATCTCAAATTATAAAATCCCTTCTGTTACAACAATATCTGCTACTGCCTTAGGCAATGCAACAATAAAATATGGATCTGCAAAAACCAATCCTATAATAAGAGTTGTGGCAACCGATGAGTACAATATCGGATATATGGGTGCAAAAATATCCTCGGGTAGAAATTTTAATTTCAGGGATATGGAGGCATCTTCATTCAGTGCAATTATTGGCTCCGGGGTGGCAAAGACACTGTTCAATGGTGCAGAGCCGGTAGGAAAAATTATATCTGTGGGGGCTGTAAGATATGAGATAATCGGGGTTCTGGAGGGCCAGGGGGCAACTTTTAGCGGCGGGGTGGACAATCAGGTTTGGATTCCAATTTCAAATGCAAGATCAACATTCCTTAGCGATAACTCTTTTTATGTCATTGGCATAATACCAAACCTTGGCGTTAACCAAACAAAAGCTATAGATGCAGCAGAGCAGGTTTTCCGTTCTATACGGCGTTTGAGCCCCATAGATCAGTCAGATTTTCGGGTTACCAAATCGGATGCAATGATGGAGGAGATTATGAATATAATGTCTTATGTAACCATAGCTGCTTTCCTTATAGGTATAATAACTCTTCTCGGGGCAGCTGTCGGGCTGATGAATATTATGCTGGTCTCGGTCAAAGAGAGAACCAGAGAGATTGGTACACGCAAAGCTTTAGGAGCCAACTCAAAGACTATTAAGCAACAGTTTCTTTTTGAGTCTATTGTGATTGGGCAGCTTGGAGGAGCTTTTGGGATTTTATTCGGGGTTATTGTTGGGAATTTAACAGCAATGTTAATGAGTAGTCCGTTTGTAATTCCTTGGTTATGGATGTTTTGCGGGGTGTTGGTGTGCCTTTTTGTAAGTGTGGCATCCGGGTATCTGCCTGCTGTTCGCGCATCTAAGCTTGATCCTATCGAAGCTTTGCGTTACGAATAGATTATTTCAGCTTAAATATATAGGTAATTGTACCCTCCTGTGCAGCAGGAGCTGCAGAGCTTATGTTAAATTTGGCCTTAAGGGCAGCTCTCTTTGCTGCCTCCCATAAGGTTTTATCCTGAACGGTTGTACCCGTTACCCCTGCAGTTGCAGATATTACGGTGCCGTATTGATCTACGGATATCCTAACCACAACCTTGCCGGATTTATTAACATTGTATTCCGGTTCCGGAAGTGACCCCATTATACTTCTGCCTGCAAGGCGAGCCTGAGGTTCTCCCTCTGTAGAGCCTATTCTGGTATTTCCATCACTGTGTCCGGCGGTCATCTCCCTGCTTCTCTCTCTGGCAACCTGGGGGGCTGTAGAGTCTGCATTTGAAGCAGATGGAAAGAGTGCCCTCCTATCTACCGGTTTAGGTTTAGGCGGCTCATACTGCTCTACATCTCCCTTATCTCCGGCAGTAGCCTCTGCTCCTCTATTTGCTCCGGTTCCGGCAATTGGGGATTGAGATCTCTGAACTAATCTCACCTCCTCTTCGGGGTTAGGTCTCTCAACTCTGGGTTCATTTCCGGAGCTGACCTGAATAGGTTTAACAGGTTCCATCTCTAACTCTACCTCAATGCCCATCTCTGCAGGAGGAGGATAGATTACTCTAAACCCGGTATTAAAAAAGAGAGTCAGTGCCAAAAGGTGCAACCCGATTGCCATTGAGGCGCCTATTACTTTTGCACGCTGCTCCTCTTTTAAGTCTCTCTTTGGTATTTTGGACATAATTAAAAATCCGGGAACTATTTTATTCCGGCGATGTAGCCAAAATGATTCTGTACTGATTCCTTTTGGCAATATTCATTACATTAACAACTTGCTCCATAGGAACTGTTTTATCTACGTGGAGTGAGAGTGTAGGCTCCTCCTGGTCCATTAGCTCTTTTTGTATTAATTTCTCAATTTCGCTCAAAGCAACAGGTGTATTTTTCCCGTTGATGTGGTATGAAAAGGTGTTGGATTGCAGGTAGTGTTTAATTGAGATACTTACCATAGGTTTTGCCGAGACCTGGTTGGTGCTTTTGGGTAAAAGCAGTTTAAGGGCATTTGGATTGACCAGAGTAGATGTCACAAGAAAGAATACCAACAACAGAAAAACAATATCTGTCATTGAAGACATACTGAATGTGGGGTCAACTTTTGATCGACGTTTGATAGCCATAATTATATCTCTTATTTTCCTGCAGGTTCGTGAAGTAGATCCATAAACTCAATTGTGTTGCTCTCCATTTTGTAAACAATATCGTCAATTCTGGCTGTAAGATAGTTATAGCCGAAATAGGCAAGTATGCCAACAGAGAGACCGGCAACTGTTGTAACCATTGCTGTATATATACCACCGGAGAGCAGAGTAATGTCTACATTGCTTCCTGCCTGAGACATATTGTAAAATGCCTGTATCATCCCGATTACCGTTCCAAGAAACCCCAACATAGGTGCACCGCCGGATATTGTGGCAAGCATTGGTAGCCCCTTTTCTAATCTTGAGACCTCTACATTTCCCATATTCTCAACAGCAGTCTGAATATCGGTTAATGGACGACCTATCCTCTCTATTCCCTTCTCTATAAGCCTTGCAATAGGAGTCTCCTGTGACTGGCATAGATTGATTGCTGCCTTTATCTTTCCCTCGTGAATATAGTCGTGTATATTTCTCATAAAATTCTCATCAATCTGAGAGGCTTTTTTTAGTGCCCACCATCTCTCCCCAAAAATATAGATTGCCAGTATAGAGAGAGCTAAAAGCGGGAGCATAATCCACCCACCTTTAAAGGCCATATCTATAAGCGAAAAAGAGAGCTCCTCTCTAACGGGAGGAATCTGAGCTACGGCTTCGGATGCGTTCTGGCCTAAAGCCATAAGAAAATGAGTAATCATAATTGTTGATGGTTATTAAATCTTATAATATATTCTTTACTTAAACTCAATCTGCAAAAATACAATAATTGAGCCATATCTCAAAAGTAATTATCTCTTCGAAACCCGATAGTTGGTGCGCGCTATTTAGTAAACGCCACCATCTGCCGTGCAACCTCGGCCGCATTGACTCCCCTGTAACTCTTAAGGGGTCCTATCATTACCCATCCTACTAACCTCATTATTAATGATGCAATGTGCTCTCCTGTGCGGCTCTCCTCTCGCTCCCCCAATAAAAGCGAGGGGCGAATAAAATTCAGAACTCCGGTATACTCCTTTGTAACCCCTTGTTCCATCTCCCCTTTTGTGTGAAGATAGAAGTTGGAAGATGAGATATTGGCTCCTATAGAGGATATTATAACCATCTGCTTTACATTGAGCTTTTGAGCGCATTTTGCAATAGTGACCGGCAGCTCATAATCTGTTTTACGAAAATTTACCTTTGTCCCGGCCTTTTTAATGGTTGTCCCGGTACAGATAAAATATACATCTGCAGCGATTTTACTCTCTACGGATAATAATTGTGAAAAATCTTCAAGCAATATTATCTCAGCTTTGGGGTTAGTCAAAGTGATCTCTCTTCGTGTAATCAATTTTACTTTGGAGTAGGTGTCATCTTCGATAAGTAGTTTTACCAGCTCTTTTCCAACCAGTCCGGTTGCTCCAAAAACAGCTGCAACTTTGTTCTGACTATTGTGGGGTGTTTTCATATTTGTGGAGGATTTGGTTCATCAAAGTTAATAGGTGTAAATTTAGCAAATAAAATAGTTACCTTTATCTATCAAAACAGGCAGATGACAAGAGATATGAGATATTCCAGACAAACCATTTTTATTCTTCTCACCACTCTTTTCTCCCTCTTTTTGAATCTGAGTTACGGATATAGAGAGGATGATAAGAGAGAGAGTGACAGGAGAGAGATTGACAGGATCGCGCGCGCAGATACTTTAGCAGTTTCGGATGCTGTTAGGTTTCTAAGTAAATATGTGGCAATTCCATCTGTGAGCGGGCAGGAGAATGAGGCTGCTTACTGGCTTGCGCGGCAGTGTGCCAATAAAGGGTTACATATAGAGTATATTACCAATAGCCCCGGCTCTGTAAACTTTACGGCATCGCTCTATCCGTTGAGCAGCCAAAAACCCAATATTGTGTTTCTTAACCATATGGATGTGGTTTTTGAGGGAGATCATAAATTGTGGAAATACCCTCCTTTTGATGGTGTTATGGCAGATGAGAGAGTGTGGGGGAGAGGTTCGTTTGACAACAAAGGGCTGGCAGTTATTCAGATATTTGCAGTTGAGCAGTTTGTAGATTTGGCTGCGAAAGAGGAGCTCCCATTCAATGTAACGGTACTTTGTGTCTCGGGAGAGGAGACGGGGGGGATTACCGGAAGTGCTTTGGTAGCTAAGGATTTTATTGAGAGATTCAACCCTTTAGTCGTTATTGGTGAGGGCGGGTCCGGAATGGAGGAGCTCTCATTTTTGGATGGAACCGGTCCACTTTTTGGTATCTCTATTGCAGAGAAGGGGTGTATGCTGGTTAAACTAAGCTGGACTTCTGACAATGCCGGACACGCCTCCATTGCTGGTAATTATGCCAGCCTAATGATGATAAACGGGTTGCACAAACTTTTAAACGCGCCTCATCCAATTATTTTGACTCAAGAGGCAGAGCTTATGTTCTCCAGCGTCGGACAAAAGTTGGGTGGGATTAAAGGGAAGGTAATGTCCAAACCCAGTTCCAAACTTTTTAGGAGTTTTCTCAAACAACACGCCCAAAAAAATCCCGAACTGAATGAGATTCTTACAAACAAAATAACCTTATCTGCACTTGAAACAAGTAAAACCAGCTATAATCAAATCTCTAATCTGGAGTCAGCTATTCTTGACTGCAGATTACTGCCCGGACAGAGACCGGAGGATATAATAAACTTTATTAAAAATACTCTTTTGGACTCCCTGGTTCAGATTTCGGTTATTGAGCAGGGCCCCGTGCCACTTACTACTGAGCCGGAATACTTCTTCAACTTACTTGCATACGCAATTGAGAGTGAGTTCGAGGGAGCCTCTGTTGTGCCGATGCTTCTCCCCGCATCTACCGATAACTCCTATTTTCGGGCGTTGGGAGTTCCGGTTTATGGTCTTAACCCAATGATAGTAAGCCCAGATCAGCTCAAGGCGATTCATAGCTACGATGAATTTATTAAGTTCGTTGATGTTGATAGGGGGATAGATGTCTTTGTAAGCTTTTTAAAAGCGGCTTTGCCAGTGTTTGATGAAAAGCATTAATTATCAATATGTTGTAAATATCAATATTCCAAATCTGGAAAACTGCCATTTGTAAACACTTGGTTGTCAAAATGTTTCATCAAACACTGGCAGAGCCTAAATGTGGTCAAAGAAGAGGATACCGTTAAGATGGTCAATCTCGTGCTGAAAGATTACTGCAGTGAATCCCTCAACCATCTCTCTTACAGGTTTGTTATCAAAACCTGTATACTCCACCAAGATTGAGTAAGATCTGTTTTTGGTCACTCCTCTGGTTACCGGTACAGAAAGACACCCCTCTCTGCAATCTTGTTTCATCTTTGAGTATTGAACAATCTTTGGATTGAGATAGGTCTCAAAAGGAGAGCCCTTCTTATCTGAGCGCTCTACTAAAATTACATTTTTTAACACCCCCACCTGAGGCGCTGCAATACCAACTCCCAGTGAGGCAGAGTCGGTGACTGTGAGGTACATTGCCCGTATGAGTTTTTTTAGGAGAGCCGAATCTGCAATCGGGTCTAC
>JAUYTH010000180.1 GCA_030695165.1 Bacteroidales bacterium | reverse complement strand
ATAGAGAGATTAATCTTTTTTAAAACAAAGGGAGAGCCCGCACCCTCATATCGGAATGAGAGGTTATCCAGGTTGATTGGTTTGGATGTGGGGATATCAGAAAGAAGTGACTGGTCGGGGCTCTCCTCGTCGTTTTTTTCGTGCACCTCTGCCAACCTCTCAAGACTCATTTTTGCATCCTGTGAGTTGCGTATAAAGCCTATAACGTTGGAGATAGGGGCATTAAGTTGTCCAATTATATATTGTACAGAGAGCATCATACCAAGGGTAAGCTCCCCGCTTATGACAGATCCCGCTGCCAATACCGTTATGAATATATTTTTAAGCTGATTGATAAGGGTTCCCCCGGCCTCCTGGTACTGACCAAGTGCCAGTCCCTTAATATTTAGCTTGAAAAGTCTTGCCTGTATATGTTCCCACTCCCATCTCTTCTGCTCCTCACAGGAGTTTAGTTTAATCTCCTGCATTCCTGCTATAAGCTGAATTATTGAGCTTTGGTTTGCAGCATTTTGTGTAAAGGTTCTGTTATCCAGCTCTCTTCGTTTTCTCATAAAGAGAAGTACCCACCCTACGTAGAGTAAGGATGCAAACAGAAAAACCAAAAAGATTTTAAGACTGTAATATAGAAGAACTATCCCGAAAATCAGGATATTAACCATAGAAAAGAGTACTGTTAGAGAAGATCCGGTGAGAAAACTCTGGATTCTTTTGTGATCTCCAATTCTCTGTAGCAGATCTCCGGTCATTCTGGTGTCAAAGAAACCTATAGGGAGTCTCATCAGTTTACTCAAAAAATCCGAAATCAGAGATATGTTTATTCTGGTCCCCAAATGCAAAAGTATCCAGCCACGTATAAAGTCTACTGTAGCCGAACTGATTGTTAACATCAACTGGGCAAGTAGAATAAGCCATATAAAGCCGATGTCTCTGGTTCCGATACCGATGTCAACAATGCTTTGTGTTAAGAAAGGAAATATCAGCTGAATAATGCTACCGGCAAGAAGCCCGATAATCAGCTGTATAATAAGTTTTTTGTGAGGTATAAGGTAAGAGAGCAAAAACCGAAACCCTTTTGGGTCAACTTTGTCGCCTGCCTCCTCATAGAATTTTGGTGTTGGTTCAAGAAAAAGAGCTATTCCTCTCCCCTCTCCGTTTAAAACAGTGCTGAACCAGGATTTTTTAAACTCCTCCGGGCTTAGCTTTACAAGTCCGGTTGATGGGTCGGCAATAAGCATTTTTATCTTATCTCCCTTCCCTTTTACTCCGTAAACAACTACAAAGTGATTTTGGTTCCAGTGAACAATTGCCGGCAGAGTTGCTTTGCATAACTCATCGAATGATAGTCTTGCCCCCAGGGTTCTGAACCCTATTCCTTCTGCCGCTTTACTGATTCCTAACAGGTTAACTCCAACTCTTCCCTTCTCGCATCTCTCCCTTAAACTCTCCATATTGTAGTGACGTCCGTAATAGTTGGCAACCATTCTTAGTGCCGCCGGACCACAATCTGTTGCATCTATCTGAGAGAAAAATTTAAAAGTCTTCAAAGTTCACTATTCTTTTAGAGTCAATAATCACCACAAACATAATAAAAATTATGCTGACTTCCAAGCTTACAATCTCATTTTCAGCGTTTTGTAAGCATTCTTATACGAAATCTTAAAATTCCTTAATTTCCCGGAGTCTCCTCGTCTACGTTCTCCCGAATAATAATGTAGAAAACATTACCGTGTTCGTCAGTTATTCTAACTACTCTCTCTAAACCACCTACCACATTAATCATCTCTTGATCATTCAGTTTTTCAAATGTTGTTTCCATGACTTTTTTGTTTTTAGTTGTTGTTGTTTTGCATTACAAATAAATTAATAATATTTATTAAATTTGCACACAGAATGCATACAGAATGCTGACAATTTGCTGAAAATGCTAAATCGGGCACTAACTTTTTCAATTATCGCAATACTTTTCCTGCTAGCTCTCCAGGGGGTATGGCTCTTCCGAATTATAGAGAGCGAGAAGACAGAGTTCAGGAAAAATGCTGATTTACTGCTAAATGAATCCATCAACAAAGAGCTTAACAGTCGGTTGTTGAGTATGAATAAGGGTAAGGGATTCAATGTATCTATCTCAAACACCCTCTCGGAAAATACTAAAAAAAATGAGAGAAAAATTGTTGATGTTGACATAAAAAAAGATCAAAAATCTTTAACAAGGGTTACATTAGAGCAAGCGCTACAGGAAGCATTCAAAAAAGACCTCCCTTTAAAGTTGGATACTTTAGCAATATATTTTACAAAATCTCTTTCATCAGCCGAAAAAACTACCTCATTTATATTGAAATTTACATCTCCGGATACAGTCAAAATTTTTGAATCAACAACTAAAAAAGATGGGATAGCTATTTTGATACCCTCTTTTGAAACTACAATCCCATTGACTGTTTCCAAAGATCTTTTAATAACTGCAACAATTTTCTACCCGACATCCGTTTTTAAGGGCGATCTTCTTACAATTTTAGTGCTTTCGTTAATTGTGACTATCTTCATTCTCTTTAGCATTATTATGCAGACCAGAATGCTCTACAAACAGGTGTCGCTGGCTAAGGTTAAAGAGAATATCACAAACTTCCTTACACACGAGCTGAGGTCTCCTTTACAATCCTCCATCACAAACCTTGAGGTGGGAGAGATGAGCGAGGGGGCAAACTCGAAGTACTTCCTTGGCAAAGCTAAGGAGCAGCTCAATTTCTTAAACGGGTTAATAGAGAATATCCTGGATATCAATAAATTTGAAAAAAGGCAGGCACCTCTCAATAAAGCACTTTTCAACATCAATGAGGCAATTGAACCACATATTGTAAGACATAGTGTAGACTCCAAAAAAACCGTCCATATCAGTGCAAATACAGAGCCGGGGAGGGAGATGCTTTTCGGGGACAAACTTCATATAACAAACGCTATTGGGAACCTTATTGACAACGCAATTAAGTATTCTGACGACCCGGTAGTTATTACGGTAACGACAAATACAATAGGGAGTTATTTCAGGATTATTGTAGAGGATAATGGTATCGGTATACCTAAAGAGGAGCAGTCAAAGGTTTTTGAGAAGTTTTACAGAGTGAGCAAAAGAGAGCACTCTCAAAAAGGCAAAGGGTTTGGGCTAGGGCTAACCTATGTTATGTGGGTTGTAAAGGCACACAAAGGGAAGATTGAACTTGAGAGCGAAGTGGGGGTTGGAAGTAAGTTTATACTATCTTTAAAAAACGATGAGAATGGCACAGAAGATACTGCTGGCAGATGATGAGGTGAATTTCGGCTACGCTATGTGCGAGTTCCTTAAGATGAACGGTTACGACCTCACCTTTGTCAATGATGGTAAAACGGCCTTTGAAAAGTATCATATATTTCACCCGGACCTACTCCTGTTTGACGTAAATATGCCGGAGATAGACGGATTTGAACTAGCTAAACTTATTCGTGCCGTAGACAAAAATATCCCAATCATCTTTATCACCTCAATCAGTGACGACAGCAGTGTAGCTAACGGATTTGAGATTGGATGCAGCGACTATCTCAAAAAACCGTTCGGGTTAAGAGAGCTGCTCATCAGGGTTCAAAAATGCCTTAGTATCTCTACAAAAGACAACGATATCTACACCCTTGGAACTCTTAACTACTCTCCTGAGGAGAGGTGCCTTTTCCAGCAGGATGGAACCACAATTACCCTCTCTTTTTATGAGAACAGACTACTGCAGCTGCTTTGCCAGAACTTTAACCAGATCTGCAAAAATGGCGATCTTTTCATAAATATATGGGGCGATAAGGATATAGATGCGAAGAAATCACTTGAGGCTCTCGCTTCACATCTTCGTAAAAAGCTCTCGGATACCCTCCTTGTTGTTGAGAATATCCGAGGCGTCGGATACAGGCTCAGGAAAGAGGAGCTTTAGCCACTCTCCTCCCCCATACCGGGAGTATAAAGACTATCCCAATTATTGAAAAGAGTAGTCCACCCATTGTTCCCACTGCAAAGGAGAACCAGAACACTTCATTTTTACCGTCGGTAAGGAATGGTGTCAACCCCAGAATTGTGGAGACAATTGTGAGCATAATGGGTATAATCTTGTGGTTATAGGCTTTGATATATAAAACAACCGGAGACAATGCCCCTTTTCCGTATTTCTTAAGCAGATTATACTGGTTTATCACATAGATTCCGGCGTTTACAGAGATTCCGCTCAACATTATCAGTGCTGCAAAACCTCCCTGGTCAAATGTGAATTTAGTGAGGGAGAAGGTGAGGAAAAGTCCGATAAAGGAGATTGGGATTAGGATTATTATTATTAATGGCTGTGTGAGAGATTCAAACAAAATGGCGCATATAAAATAGATGGTAGCGATAATAATCAACAATATCCAAAAATAGCTTGATCCGAACATCATCCCGCCAAAGCTATCGCGACCGGCCCTGAAACCAATCGGAAGCACCTCCTCGTTCATCCTCTTGATCTCTCTGTCTCTCACCCGCGAAGATAGCTCATAAGGGCCTATAAAATCGTATACTACAGAGAGGAGATACTGCTGGTTCTTTTTGAAAATATCATTTCCGGTACGCCGCATATCTATCTTGCCGATATCGGAGAATTTTATCTTTCTGTCACCTATGTCGAGATACTCGCTTCTAAGATTCCATATGTCAAAAGTGCTGCTCTCGTCCGAGATTACGGATGCCCTTATTATCTTCCCGTCGGAGGATTTTATATTTGCACTTCCGGAAGGGGCAAGCTTTCTGTTGAGAGAGGAGTAGATGCTTGCCGGGCTTATGTTGAGACCTGCCAGCCTCTCTCTGTTAAACTCTATGAAATACTCATTCCTCCCTACCCTTCCAATCCCTGCCGAGCCCGATACCTCCGCTCCGTTCACCCTCTGATTTTGCGACAGAGAGGCGGCCAGATCCTGGCAATAGTTGTAGAGGATATCGTAATTATACCCTGTAAGCTCAATTCTGTTGCTTCGGGAGTCGCCGGCACTTACATTGTTGCTAAAATACTGCTCTCCAATCCCCCAAACCCTCCAGTTTGCACCTCCAAAGTCTATGGCTTTTGCAATAATCTCATTCTGAAGCATCGCAGGAAATCCCGAAAACTCGTATTCGTCCTTAAATGAGATATTAATAGAGGCGTTGTTGTATGAGTTGATATTTGTATGAAAAATCTTAATCTCCTTAAACTGGGTAAGATAGTTCTCCATATGGGTTACAATGTCATTTAACTGCTGCACCGTACAGCCATCCGGCAGAGATGCACTTATGTTTATCTCCTGGCTCTCTAGGCCTCGGTAAAACCCTCTAAATTGACGACTTTTACTAAAAAGTCTCATTGAGCCACCAAGTGTCTTCTCAACAATATCCTTCATCTTGTTTTGATAGAATGAGCCCCCTATTGTCTTGTTGTAGATCTTATGGAAGGTATTCTCCTCTTTTTGAATTTTTGATGGAAGCAGATGCACCGGAATACCGAAGCCAAGCACAATCAAAAGAATAAAGATCCATTTGTGGGCTCTTGCAAATGTGATATAACGTGCATAATAGTGGTTGAATTTTAATGTTTTTCTCGCCCTTTTTAAGCTTTGAGAGGCACTTACACCCTTTATTGGAAATGTATCAATCAGTGCAGGTATCAGCAGTAAGGCAATTGCCATAGAAACTGTGAGGTTAATTATTATCACTGCAGAGAACTCCAGGAGAATGCTCTTTTCAGACTCAGGCAGAAGAAAGACAACCGCAAGGGCACCTATTGTGGTGAGAAGGGCAGCTAAAATTGCAATGAATGCTTTTCGGTTTTTATAATAACCGTAATGGGATATCATTATTATTGATGTATCTATGATGATTCCCAGAGAGACCGTTATTCCGGCAAGAGAGTAGATATGTATCTCCAGTTTGAATATGTAGTAAAAGATAAAAGCAATGAAGATGTTTGCAACCAGAGTGACGGTAATGATTGCAAGGTATCTCAGGCTCCTGCTCACTGCATAAACAAAGAGCAACAGTATAATTACAGAGAGGATTGTTCTTCTTAAAATCTTGTTGATCTCCCCCTTGATCTCTGTAGATTGGTCGTGAATAACCATAGCAGAGAAGTTCTCGGGAAATCTTTTACTAAGCTCAGTCATCTTGCTCTTAACTGCCTTAATCAGCTCCAGATTGTTTGCACCCCTGTCTGCCTTAATGGAGAGGTTGATTGTGTTGAGTGCATTTATTCTGCTATATCTTGCCGGCTGCTCCTCTTTGAGGGTGATTGTGCAGATATCCTCCAGAGTAATAATTCTGCCGTTAACATTCTTGACTGGTATCTTTTTTAAAGACTCATTTGCACCCTCGGTTCTCAACACAATTGCAACACCATCTCTGTTTCCCATTATGCTCTCCCTGCCGGTGTTGTTGTTTATTGCAGTTGTAATATCCTGAGCCGTAACTCCAAGATTCCCTATGTACTCCGGATTATACTCAATCTCATATACATAAGATGTAGCACCGGAAAGATCTGCACTGCCAAGCCCCGGAATTAAAGATAGCTCCTTTACAATATTCTCCTGAGCATATTCGTTAATCTTTAAAGGGGAGAGCGAGGAGTTGATTGTGTAGGTGAGAATTGGCCGTGCATCGGCAGGTGCGGAGCCCGGTTGAGAGAAGGGCGAGGAGTAGGGCGAGTAGGTTGATGGCGACCTTGAAGATATCTGCGGAAATGAGACCTCCTTTGGCAGCTTTGGATAGACTCTCCTGATTAGAGAAGCCAGCTCAAATTTAACGGCATCAATATCTGCAGATGGCTTTAAAACCACATTTATGGAGCCCCTGTCCTTAGATGAGGTTGAGGATATATCTCCAACTCCGGATAGAGTAGAGATAACCCCCTCTAGTTTAGATGTCACCTCAGCCTCAATAACCCTTGCAGAAGCTCCCGGCCAGTTGAATGATAACGAGAGATTCTTGCTCTTAACCGTAGGACTGTATTGAAGACTCAGCAGTGGTGCAATTCCCGCTCCAACCACAACAAGTACTACAAATATGAGTATTACGGAAAATGATGGTAGTCTCATTTGCTCCTCTTTTTATAGATGTTGTAGTAGAATACCGGAATAAAGTAGATACTCACAATTGTACCCACAATCATACCCCCGATAAGTGCGAGAGATAACGGATACTGAAGATCTGAACCCATATCCCCTCTCACGAGAAAAGGAGCTATCGCAAGTATGGTGGTGAGACTGGTCATTAAGATAGGCTTAAGTCTTCTGGTGCCCCCTGTTATAATTGCCCTGAGCAGAGAGTACCCCTCCCGCCTTAACCGGTTAATTGTATCTACCTTTAGTATAGAGTCGTTAATGATAATCCCGCTCATCACCACAATACCAATCATTGACATAAGATTAAGACCCGACCCGAAAACCCAGAGAAAGAGCATCGCTCCAAAGATATCCACAACAACCTCCGAGAGGATTATCAGAGGCTGTATCAAAGATTCAAACTGGGCTGCCAGAATAAAGAACAGAAGCAGTAACGCCACGGCAAGAATTATCACAAGCTCCTTAATAAGCTCTCTGTTTGAGAAATAGCTCCCTGCAAAGATAATATCAAAGTTTTTATCTGCCTTTGCGGCTGCCTCAATTTTTTGCATCACATCTTTAACATCCCTGTCTGCAACTTTGAGGTTTAAAGGGTAGTAGTCACCCTCATTACCGGAGACTATACTTTTAAAGTCCCGTACACGACTCTCACGCAGCAGCTCTGTCAATGGTATGTCAACCCCGGCAGAGCTCTTCAGTGATAGTTTGGTGAAGTCGCTGCTAAAACTCTCTTCATCTCCCATTATAATTGGCACAGAGTAGGTTCCGTGGCTGATAGAGAAGAGGCGACTCTCTCTTGCAGCGTTCTGGATTGCATAGTGTATGGCACTGTGCTCTACTTTGTAAAGTGATAACATCTCCGGCCTGGTCACAAGTAAAATCTGCTCCTGCCAAAGCACAGGCTCTATGTAAAGTGTTGGAATTTTTGCAGATATCTTCTCCAAAAAGAGGTTCAGTTTATCGGGATCGGGCGGGTTGTTATCCTTTCCGACTATTTTGGCCACAAGGTTATACTCTTTGTCGGAGAATATCATATTAAAGATATTGTCTGCCATTGAGAAGCGGAATGTTGCCTGCGGAAATAGAGAGGTTATCGCATTTGAGATAACCTTTTCAATCTCAACCAAATCTTCCGGTATATTAGCCCTTATATAGACTATAGCCTCAGATTGTGTGAGCTCCGGGGTGTGAGATAGGATAAACTGCTGTCCGGCAATGTAGCTGCTTCTGTGCGCTATAAACTCATTTGCCTTTTTAGATATCAACTCCACCCTTGAATCACTCTCTGCGGGGTTAAGCGGCAGGTTCCAGTCTATATAGAGAATTGTGTCATCGTGTGTAACAGGAGGTAATTTAGATTTATCAATCTCCTTGTAAAGAAAAAAAGTTGCGGGAATTACAAGAAGAAAAATTGTCCAAACCAGCCTCTGATGCCTGAAAACCCATTTAAGGCTCTTTTCATAAAATGCGTGATAGTCAAATATCTGAAATTTAGAGAGATATCTGTTTTTTGTCACCCCACTGCTCTTACCGTAGAAGAGGTAGTAGTAGACAGGGATAACCAACACTGCCACCAGCAGCGATGAGATGAGCCCTATTGTAACAGCCATTGCCTGATCATAAAAGAGAGCGCCCGCAATTCCGCTTAAAAAAATCAGAGGGAGAAAGACAGAGCAGGTGGTGAGAACAGAGCTTAACATTGGTGCGAAAACCTCTCCCACCCCCCTAACAACAGCCTCTTTAAGAGGCACTCTCCGCTCACGCATCTGTGTAATATTATCTATTACAATTATTGAGTTATCTACCATCATCCCTATCCCAAGAATCAACCCCGAGAGAGAGATAATATTGATTGAGATACCCGCAACAAAGAAGAAGAGAAGCGAGACTATGAGGGAGAGAGGGATGGTGATGGTAACCAGCATCGGGGAGCGAAAATCCTGCAGGAAAAAGAAGATCACTAAACAGGCAAGGATTGCCCCTAGTAGAATGTTGTTTCTCAAATTAGATATAGAGTAGTCCAACAGCTGGGTCTGGTCTCTGGTTACCTTGAACTGCACATCCGGATACTCTTTATTAAAATCTGCCATTAGAGTATTGAGTGAACTCTTTAGGTTGGCCATCTTGGCATCTGACTGCTTAACCACTGCCATACAAACAGCAGGTTTCCCGTCTGACCTGGCCATCCCTTTGGCTCTTGCCGGTTGTTCTGTGACCGCAGCAAGCTCCTTGAACTTGAATACTCTTCCGTTTATGTTAAGGTTTATATTCTCAATATCCGCTTTGGAGCGTATCTCCGACATAAACCTGATATCCCACTGATAATGGCCATCTTTTATGGATATGTTTCCCAACTGCTGGTTGTTGGCGTTAATTGCACTTATAAGAGTGCTCTCCGAAACCCCCATAGCCCTGTTTTTTTGAGTATAAGGGGTTATGAGTATCTCCGGGAGAGAGAGTCCGCTCATATCTACCAACGCCACCTCCGGAATCTGCTCTATTCGCTTTGATATTACATCTGAGGCGAAACGGCTTAGCTCCAGAAACTTTTCGGTAGTGGTGTTTTCGATAGTCATATTTACGAAAAAGGCGGGAATATCGGTAGCACTCGCCTTTACCACCTTTGGTCTCTCAAGCTCTTTAGGTAACCCGGCCTTGTCTATCTTCTCATTAACATCTACAAAAAGATACTGAATATCTGAGCCGTGCTCAAACTCCATATAGATGATTCCTGAGTTGTTGCTGGCTTCACTCCTTAGCTCTTTTAGTGATGATACCTGCCTAAGCTGGTATTTAAGGCTCTTTAGCATTGTACGGTCAATCTCTCTTGCCGAATATCCCGGAGCACTCACCTGTACTGTGATTCTGGGTATATCCACCTCCGGCATAAGAGAGACGGGCAGCATCCCTATTGCTACGGCACCAAGGACAACAATGGCAATAATTGTCATTGTAACGGCAATGGGCCTCTCTATCAGTTTGCCTATCATAACCTATCTGCTTTTAATCTCTACATTTGAACCCTCTGCCAGGTTGAGGTTACCCGAAACAATAATTATGTCACCCTCATTAATCTCTGCGTTTTTATCTGCATTAGCAGTCACGGCGTGAAACCCGGTATTGGTCATCTCGACCTTTACATAGGTCCACATTGCTTTCCCTGTGGCAGGGTTTAGGCGGAAGAGAACATCAAAATTATCCCGCATAACCACAGCACTCTTTGGAACCACCAATTTCCCGTGAAGGAGATTCTCCGCTAAAACCCGGACATTCATCCCCTCCAGAAGTTTTCCGCTGCTGTTGTTAACCACAGCCATCACTTTAATTTGCCCCTTATCATCTACCACCGGGTTTATCTGACTCACAACACCAGTGTAGAATTTTTCCGGCTCTGCAAAGGAGGCCACCTTTACGGAGTTCCCTACCCTTATAAATGAGAGCTCAGATTCCAGAAGGCTAAACTCCACCTCAAATTTCGAGTCGTCTATAAGGGTGCAAAAAGCTCCGGTTGCCCCTTCGTAAACTCTCCCCTGAATATTTGCAATCTTTCCCGAAAAAGGGGCGGTAAGGGTTGTGTTTTTAAGATCTAATAAACTCTGATTAAGATCGTTGATGGATGAGTTATATCCGGATCTTATCCTTACAATTTTTAGCACCTCGGCAGGCACTGCAGATGTATCTCTTCCATATCCGTAACCTATCAGCTCGTTTGCAAAATCAAGCTCCGCCTTCTCCATTCTCTCGGATGCCAGCTTAAGCTTTACCTGGGCATCTTTTGTCTCCAGCTGAGCAATCTTCTCTCCGGCGGGGATATAATCTCCGTTTTTAACAAATATCTCCGATATTGTACCCATACTTTTAAAGGTCAGGTCGCTCTTTCTTACTGCTCTGAGCTTACCATTTGTAATTATCTGCCTGTTAAAATCCTCTCTTTTTAAAATTATGGTATCTACCAGGTTCTTCTCCGCAACAAAACCTGCCTTTGCAGCCTCACTATCTTCGGTTGTCTCTCCACCTTTGGGAGAGCACGAAACTATTATCAGTGCACAAATTGTAATAAAAATGCCTTTTGTCATAATCCGGGTTTTTAATATCGTTTCTATATTTATTGTCATATATTTCTTAATTAGCCGATCGGCTTCAGTTAGTCTGCCATCTCTTCAAAAGAGACACTTATCTCTCTGTTGTTAATGTAGTCATAGAGACTAAGCTTTCTAAGGGTGTAGTAGTTTTGCCAGAAGCGAGAGACCTCACTGATATATCTAGAAGCAGAGTTGTCCATATCTGACTGTGCAGAGTTAAGCTCCAGAACACTTAGGGTTCCGTTTTTAAACCTCTCGCTGGCAATCTCATACCTGAGCCGTGCTATTGAATCTGCCTGTGCAGATGTGGTACATTTAATGTTTAGTTTATTGAACTCCAGAACCTTGATGAGCATATCCTGCCTGTACTGAGATATAGATTGCTCTATTTGAGTTCTCACAACCTCCTCCCTGGAGCTGGCAACTTTTATCTTTCCCTTTCCAAGACCCCAGTCCAGAATAGGCAGAGAGAGAGTCAAACCAATCATCTCCTGATCCATCGGATTTTTGTATGCAGTTGAGAGGTCGCTCCCCTTTTGGGTAAGCCCGAACTGAGCAAAGAGCGATGCCTGCAGTCCGTTCACAGATTTTGCTTGGGCAACTGCCTGTTGTGCACTGAGCAGCGAAAGTTCATTATTGATTGTATTGGATGAGTTCTCAAGAGCGTTGGAGTAGACCTCGTTGAAATTGAGTTGAATATCCGGAACCTTATCCGGCATCACCAGACTGATCTCTACACTCTCATTGAATCCGAGAAAAGAGCGAAGCCTAAGCATACTCATATCGTAACTCAGTTCGCTGTCACTAATCTCCAGTTGAGCATTATACAGACCCAGCCTCAACTGCAACAGATCGTTTTTTGAGATAGAGCCTATCTCAAACCTCTCCTGGGCAATCTTAAGAGAGAGCTCCGTCGATGCATACTTCTTTACAGCCATCTCTTTGCTCATTTGAGCAGAGAGTACACTAAAAAAGAGGTTGGTTGCCTGTATGTTGATCTCCTCCATACTCTCCAGATAGGCTCTTTTGGCCCTCTCAAAATTCTTCGGCTCTGTAATCTTCTCCCATTTGAGAGTGTTGTATGCCTTTAAAGGTTGTTGATACTGAAGACTTATCGGTTTGGAGTTATAGGTGACGCTCTCGAACGGGGAGAACTGATCCAGCCTGTAGAGGTTTGTAACCAGTGAAATCTTACCTCCCGTTAGAGGAATATTCTGGTTTACCGATAGTGAAAGGGAGTTGCTCAGATTGTTATTGGTTATGTAGTTTATCTCCCCTGTCTGGCTGTTTTGAAGAGCCCTCAGGGATCGGTCATACTGACCAAGAGAGGCATTAAGGTTTAGTGATGGCAAAAACTGCGCTTTGTATGAGCGAAACTGCCAATAATTTGCAAGAAAATTATGCTTGGCAACCAGAGCGTTTGGCGACTGCTGGGCGGCACTCTCGAGCACCTGTTCCAGAGTCATTGTAAGTTGATGCTTCTGTTGAGAAAAGGCTCTGTTAAAAGATAGCGGCCCGGTTAAAACGGCCAGAACAAAAAGGTGAATTAATATTTTTTTTACCATATCTCTTTTGTTTGATAATATCAATGAATATAAGAATTCCAGACTATTTTATCTCATTTTTGCGATTGCCACAACAGGGTTATCGGAATCTTTAAGGGAGGTTACCAGCTTTTTTAGATCTCCCGTAACATTGTTTGTCTCTGCGTGTTCGATAATCTCTGTTGCAGAGAAGATTGCAGATGCATAAAAATCCGATGAGATGTGTGTTGGTATAAACGATGGTCCGTTCATAAGGTCATCCCGAAAACCCGGTTTACCCTTGACCGGTTGGTTAAGAAGTGTAAATTCACCTGTTTTTTTATTATAGAGGGCATAGCTGTCTGAATGTTTTACAACCCGGGTTCCTAACCTGTTTATCATTGTTGTCTCATATGGCTCGTGAGCAAAATTTCTCATATAGAAGTTTAAAATCAGACTCCTTTGTGATTCAATATAATAGCTGCGCTTCAAGGTAATATAATCTCCCTCTAACTCAGAAATGTCATCCTTATCAGGGGACTTTTTAAATTTACCTAAATTTATGGAGAATGCAGGTGAGTAGTTCATCTTCGAATCTATGGAAAAAATTGTATCGTTCTTGTATGTTACCAGGCGGACATTATCTTCATATCTGTACAACGCCGGAAAGTTCAATGTAAACATTCTGTTTGTGGAAGGTGTAGGGCTGTCCGAGGAGATAAATATCATTTCTCCACCGGACTCCTTCGCATTTTCGGAAATATGTGGCATTGGTATCTCTTTCTGAATGTTAAAAAGCGAGTCATGTACAATTGCCCAGAGCTGAACCGAGTCTCTGTATTTTGGTGATGTTGATGTTACAAAAAGGTTGTTGTTGATCTCAATTGTACTATCCAGAAAGTTATATTTTT
>JAUYTH010000173.1 GCA_030695165.1 Bacteroidales bacterium | reverse complement strand
GCAGCTCTTAATGAGAGATCCCTTGCCGTGTAGAGGTCGGTTCCCAAAGGCAGATGCTGCCCGTGTTTCTCCATCACTCCCATCGGAATAATACACACCCCTTGAGATATAGTTACAGCTTTCGTAAAATCACCCGAGGTGAGCTCCTCCCAGGCTACAGGAAGTTTCTGTGCAGATGCACCAATTACAGTGCAAAAAAGCAAAATTATTAATCCAACCCTTTTCATCTGATTTTAAATTTAGATAATATTGGCTGCAATTTACAAATTATTTCAGAGCAACTTGCTGAGGCTACATCTCAAACTCTCCCTCAAAAATTTTGAACACCTCTGCCGTTATTGAATACGAGTTGAGATCTACTTTACAAATTCCGCCTGGGGTGTGTACAGATACAGATGTCCCAAGCCTCCCCTTCATTGCAAAGCAGGATGCCATCACACTGGTTCCCGAGGCGAGCGTGTACCCTACGCCTCTTTCAAATGTCTCTATCTGAATATGGTTACGGGAAATTATGTTTACCAGCTGGATATTTACACCATCGGGGAATTCGTCGCTTGAATGTATCTCCTCTCCAATCCCGGTAATTTTCTCTCTTGTAGGATTCTCCTCTTCCCTTACCAGATTTTCGTTTCCAAGATAGACTTCTACATACACTCTGTTGCCAATAACTCTACTCCCGGTTACAACAGGCTCTTTTATTGTCACTTTTATACGGGTAGCCTCTCTGTTCAGGAACTCTACACTCATTTTTTGTTCTGCAATCTGTACCGGGATTGAATCTGACTTAACAACCTCTTTATCTTTAAGATACTTGGCAAAAATCATACTGGCAAAGAGTGCACTTTTCACCTCGCTGCCATCTTTATTGTAAGCTTTATACTCATATACCTGTCCTGGGTTTAAATGGCCGGTGGATACCAAATGACCTGCCTGTTCTAAATGGTCGGTCGGTTCCAACGGTCCGTAAATGAGACCATCGGCGCCTGCTCCGTACTCTTTGTGGCAGATTCTTTTAACAAATTCGATGCTCAGCGGTGTGGAATTGTCAACTGCGTCTACAATTATGTAGGTGTTTCCAAGTACGTGATATTTGTAAAACCTATTCTCCTTTATAAAGTTAGCGTAGGTCTCAAGCCTGTCACATACCACAATAACCGCCTTTTTCAAAGTATTGTCCAAGAGATCTCTATCAGTCATCTCTTCTGAAAATTCTCCGGTGTTGGCAGATGCCTGATGCTTTTCCTCCTCTCTTTTCAGATAACTTACGGCAGCAGCAAAAGCGGCACCCGATGAGACTCCTGCAAGAATGCCCATACCTCTGCAAAGTTTTTTCATATAGCACTTTGCTGTATTGGCAGATACCTCTTCAATTGAGTCATACTCCTCTCTGTTAAAAAACCCGCAGGAGCCAAGCTCTGTCACGCTTCTTATCCCGGGGATGTAGCTCTCGGCAGATGTGACCACTCCCACGGTTTTTAACTGATTGTTATCTGCACTTAGCCGTTGAGCAATCCCCCTGCCCGACCCTGAAGTCCCCAGAACGTGAATAAAATAGTCAACCTTTCCAATATCTTCAAGGATCTCATCTCCTGTAACTTTATGAGCCTCTATGTTTTT
>JAUYTH010000167.1 GCA_030695165.1 Bacteroidales bacterium | reverse complement strand
ATAGATTTAACAAAAAGATAAATAATAATCTGCCGAAATGAATGTTACAAAAACCTCAATCCCGGAGGTCCTTATAATTGAACCGAAAGTATTTTACGATAAAAGAGGCTACTTTTTTGAATCCTTCTCTCAACTCAAATTTGAAGAGAGCGTCTTTAAGACCCGTTTCGTCCAGGATAACGAATCAAAATCACAGTATGGTGTCCTGAGAGGGCTTCATTACCAGCTCCCACCGTTTGCTCAGAGCAAACTGGTTAAAGTAGTTAGCGGAAGAGTTCTGGATGTCGCTGTGGATATTCGTAAAGGCTCTCCCACATTTGGCAGATATGTGGCTGCAGAGCTCACCAGTGAAAATAAACTTATGATGTTTATCCCCAGAGGGTTTGCACACGGCTTTCTCGTACTCAGCGAAGAGTGCATCTTTCAGTATAAATGTGACAACTACTACTCTGTAGAGAATGAGGGTGCGCTTAGTTGGAATGATTCAACAGTTGCTATAGATTGGCAGGTTCCTCTAAATGATATCTCCCTGAGTGAAAAGGATAAGAATCAGCCATCTCTGCTAAATGCTAAGCTTTTTGACTATAACATAAATCTCTATTGAATTTATGGCAAACATACTAATAACAGGAGCGAAGGGACAGTTAGGGAGCGAACTTAAGGAGCTCTTCTATGGAATTGAGGGAGATACTCTTTTCTATACAGATGTGGCCGAACTGGATATCACAAACAGGGAGAGTGTGTATCACTATCTTAACGCTCACAACATAGAGGTTATTATTAACTGTGCAGCCTATACTGCAGTAGATAAGGCAGAAGAGGATTCCGAAATATGTGACAAGGTAAACAGAAAGGCTCCCGGTATTCTTGCAGATGAGGCAAATGCCTGCGGAGCACTTCTGATTCACATCTCTACAGATTATGTGTTTGACGGAGTTGGACCAACCCCATATAAAGAGGATAAGAGTACAAATCCTGTGGGTGTTTACGGCCGGACAAAGGCAGAGGGGGAGCTTGAGGTTATGCGAAGCGGGGCTAATTATATTATAATCCGAACATCGTGGCTATACTCTGTTTATGGCAATAACTTTGCAAAGACAATTCTGCGTTTGAGCGGAGATCGTGACTCTATTAATGTGGTATTCGACCAAATAGGAACTCCTACATATGCAAAAGATCTTGCAAAGGTGATTCTACTATTTAAAGAGCGTTACACGCCACAGCTGAGAGGCATCTACCACTTCTCAAACGAGGGTGTTTGCTCCTGGTACGATTTTGCTCTGGAGATTGTAAAATTATCGGGCAGACGCTGTAAGGTTATGCCTGTTACAAGTGATAAATTCCCCACTAAGGCTGTTCGCCCGCCATTTTCGGTTTTAGACAAAGGGAAGATAAAAGAGCTCCTCAATATTGATATCCCATATTGGCGTGACTCTCTGGCAGATTTTTACAGAAAAGAGAGTATCGCATCAAGAGGGTAGGTTATAGAAATAAATTGTAAAAAAATTGGAAATATGAAAAACATCCTCATAACCGGAGGGGCCGGGTTTATAGGTTCTCATCTGGTAAGACTAATGATAAACAAATATCCCCATTACAACATTATCAACCTGGATAAGTTAACTTATGCAGGAAACCTGGAGAATCTTAAGGATATTGAAGATAGGCCTAACTACAGTTTTATAAAAGGGGATATCTGTGATCTTGCCCTTGTTCCACAACTTTTAAGAGACAACAAAATAGATGGAATTATTCATCTGGCTGCCGAGTCTCACGTAGACAGGTCAATTAAGGACCCATTTGCTTTTGCAAACACAAATGTAATAGGAACTCTTAATCTTTTGCAAGCGGCAAAAAATTACTGGGGAGAGGGTGGCAGAGATGGATTTGAAGGGAAGTTATTCTAT
>JAUYTH010000163.1 GCA_030695165.1 Bacteroidales bacterium | reverse complement strand
CAGCCATTTAAAATGTTCAGAAACAATATCTCATCTTCACTTTTATCTAATGCTGTAGAGGAGCTCACAGCCCTTCCCGGTATTGGTCGAAAGAGTGCACTGAGGTTTGCACTTCATCTGCTTAAGCAACCCAGGGAGAATGTCGAGAGATTCTCAAAGGCAATAATAAGAATGAGAGAGGAGATTAAATATTGCACCATCTGTAATATGATTTCCGACACACCGATATGTTCCGTTTGCAGTGACAGTAAAAGAGACTCTTCTCTT
The DNA here is from genome assembly GCA_030695165.1 of Bacteroidales bacterium. Lineage (GTDB taxonomy): Bacteria > Bacteroidota > Bacteroidia > Bacteroidales > UBA932 > Bact-08. The sequence goes on along the minus strand of JAUYTH010000163.1, from coordinate 3,923 downwards.
GTTTGTGTAGTGGAGAGCATAAGAGATGTTCTCAGTATAGAAAATACAGGCGAATTCAAAGGTCTGTACCACGTACTTGGTGGGATAATCTCCCCAATGGATGGAGTATCTCCATCTGACCTCTCAATCGACTCTCTTGTTAACAGAGTCGAAAGAGGTGGAGTAGAGGAGGTTTTCCTGGCTCTTAGTACCACTATGGAGGGAGAGACTACATCCTACTATATTTATAAAAAAATAGGGAGATTCCCTATAAAGGTCAGTACTATTGCAAGAGGCGTAGGATTCGGAGATGAGCTTGAGTTCACGGACGAAGTTACCCTGGGAAGATCAATCACTAACAGACAGCCATTTATACCAGTAAATCAGTAAAAATCAGATATTATGCATCAATTTCCTCTATCGTGGCTTTTAATAGCCTTTACACTCTACACAGCCTTGCTGTTTTTTGTATCGTGGTTAACCTCAAGAAAGGCAGATATGGGTTCATATTTTCTTGGGAATAAGAGATCTCCCTGGTATATTGTTGCATACGGAATGGTTGGAACATCAATCTCCGGAGTTACATTTATATCTGTTCCCGGCAATGTGTTAAACCAGAATTTTTACTATATGCCGCTGGTACTGGGTTTCCTTCTTGGTTATATGGTTATAGCTAAAGTGCTTATACCATTATATTACAAGATGAACCTCACCTCTATCTACACATATCTGGAGAAGAGGTTTGGATTTTATTCATATAAAACCGGAGCATCAGTATTTATGGTATCCAGAATTTTAGGTGCAGCAGTAAGGATTTTTGTGGTTGTTCTGGTTCTGCACACCTTCCTTCCGGAGGGATCTGTACCATTTTGGGTAGTTGCATTTATATTTATGTTCCTGATTTTCCTTTATACGTTCCGGGGTGGTGTAAAGACCATTATCTGGACAGATGTTCTCCAGACAACATTTATGCTTCTTGCTGTATTCCTTACTATATTCAGCATTGCAAAAGCGATGGACTGGAGCGTGGGAGAGATGCTCACCGAGGTAAGAAAATCTACATTTTCCGGATGGCTGGACTGGGAGTGGAGTCACGGTACCAATGCCATTAAACAATTTATAGCAGGTATTTTCATCACAATTGTAATGACAGGACTGGATCAGGAGATGATGCAGAAAAACCTCACTTGTAAAAATATTAAAGAGGCTCAAAAAAACGTATATACTACAAGTGTTACCATTGTTGTCGTAAACTATTTTTTCCTACTATTGGGGGCTGTTTTAGCAATTTTTGTAAGCAGTAAACTCGGAGGTATGGAGGGTATTGGTCTTGCCGATGCCCAGGGTATCTTTACAAAAGCTCAAACCGACAAACTTTTTCCAACTATTGCAAGCCAGTATCTTGGTCTTGGAGTAGGTCTGTTCTTTATAATTGGTCTTATATCTGCATCTTATCCAAGCGCAGGGGGGGCTCTCACCTCGCTTACAACATCTTTTTGCATAGACTTTGTCGGGTTTAACAGCAGATCTGATCTCTCTGAAAGCAGAAAAAAGAGAATCCGCCAGATGGCCCACGCCGGCTTTGCCTTTCTCTTCTTCATAATAATTGTAATTCTACATATTGTAAACAAACAAGCTATAATTGACCTTGTCTATCTGTTGGCTGCCTACACTTACGGGCCGCTCTTAGGACTCTTCTTCTTTGGTCTTCTTACAAAGTACCAGGTGAAGGATAAATTCATACCTTTTGTTGCAATAGCATCTCCACTTATTTGCTATGTTCTGGATACAGTCGGCAAAGATATGCTGGGGTTCGGTTTTGGGTTTACAATTTTAATTGTAAACGGACTTCTTACATTCTTTGGGATGTACCTTCTGAGGGTGAAGAGGTAGAGCTGTTATGAGCTTTCTCTCCATACTGCTTCTTGCTTTTGGGCTGAGCTTTGACACTTTTGCAGTATCACTCTCTTGTGGGATATCTCTCCCTCAAATTAAAAGAGCTAAGTTTCTCAAGATTGTCTCCGTTTTTGCCATTTTTCAATCGGGCTTTATACTGCTTGGGTGGCTTCTGGGGTACAAGGTTCTGGAGTATGTATCAGCAATAGATCACTGGATTGCATTCTCTCTTCTCACTTATATTGGCATTAAGATGATCTTTGATGGATTTAAAAGAGGAGAGGCAGACAAGCCCTGCATAGATATCACTAACAACCGCTCTCTTGCAATTGTCTCTTTTGCTACCAGCATAGATGCATTTGCTATTGGTATATCATTAGCTATGATTGATATTACCGCGGACAGACTTTTTCTTATTTGGCTAACGGTTGCAGTTGTAACAGCATCGGCATCTGCTGTAGGGATTAAATGGGGCAGATTTTTAGGATGCAAAGCCGGAACCAGATCAATGGTTTTAGGAGGTATGATTCTGTTATTCCTTGGATTGAAAATTTTGATTGAGCATCTGGATATTTTATCTTAACTTTGCAGGTGGCAAAATGTACCTAATCTCTTTATAAATGCTCATTCGTGTGTCGGCCATATCCTATCTTAACACTCTTCCTTTTGTTTACGGTTTGATGAACCATCCTGTTTACAAGAAGATAGAGCTCACCCTCTCTACCCCCGAGGCTTCTGCCAGGGATCTGATGGAGGGAAGAATTGATATAGGAATTGTTCCCTCTGCTGTTATTCCGCAAATTGGTGTTAATAATATTATATCGGATTACTGTATTGGTGCAAATGGTAAAGTGGCCAGCGTTTTGCTTTGCAGCGGAGTTGAAGTTAAAGATATTGAGAAGGTATACTTGGACAGTGAGTCCAGAACTTCGGTTATGTTGTCTAGAATCCTATTCAGAAACCATTGGAAAACAGACCCTGCATACTCCCCGTTTGACGCATCCGAGAGCGAAATAGAGACCAATAAATCCTATGTTTTAATCGGAGACAAGGCTATGCAATATGCCGGTAAGTTCCGGTTTGTTTACGACCTGGCAGAGGAGTGGGTAAAATACAAGAGGTTGCCTTTTGTTTTCGCCTGTTGGACCTCAAACCTTAAACTGGAGGACTCTTTTATAAAAGAGTTTAATGAGGCACTTGCCTTTGGTTTGGATAATATTGAGAACTCACTAACTACCCTGCCTCATAATTTTGACAACGCATTCGCATATAATTATCTTAAAAATAATATTTCCTTCAATCTCAGCCCCGATAAACGGGAGGGGCTCTCAGAGTTCTGGAGTCTTGCTTTGGAAGAGATGAAGTCAAAGGTCCGATGGTTCGGCTAATGCTAAGCCCTGTTCCGGGGCAATCCGAAGTAAATAACAAACCATTAAACGGATCAATTTATGCTCGAAATATTTTACAAACAAAAGGGACAACTGGTAACCACCGATGAGTTAAGTGCTCTGGACAGACTCGGTTACGACGATATACTCTGGATAGACCTCACATCACCTACAGGAGAGGAGAAGAGGGGAATAGAGGGATATCTTAACACTACTCTTCAGAGCAGGGCACAGGCAGAGGAGATTGAGAGCTCTTCTAGATACTCCGAGAGTGAGACCACAATCTTCATAAATACAAACTTTTTAATTCCCGGTCCCGACGACTATACAATGGAGGCGGTATCGTTTATTCTTTGTGAGGGGATTATTGTATCAATCAGACACGTTCCCCTTAGAAGCTTTACCGATTTGCAGAGAAGGCTGCTGGCAAACTACAGGACAATGCCTACCGGTTACCACATTTTAATAGGTATTCTTGAGAATAGAATTGACCTCGACGCTGATATGATAGAACTTATGTCTAAAGAGATAGCTCAGTTCAGCAGAAAAGTTGGACACGGCGGACAGATGGGAGAGGAGTTCATATTGGATATTAACCAACTTCAGGAGAACACAATGTTGGTAAGAGAGAACATTGTAGATAAACAGAGGATGATCTCC
>JAUYTH010000155.1 GCA_030695165.1 Bacteroidales bacterium | reverse complement strand
ACACTAAGTATATGCTAAATGAGGAGAGTCCTAACCCATTTGTCAAGGATATCTCAATTTATAATGTGCTTACAAATGAGAAAGTGCCGGGGAATGTAATAGTTGAAGATACAGACAACAAAACTGTCCAAAATGGAGTTTATCAATCATCAAGGTTTACAGAAAGCCCCCTCAAATCTTTTCCCTCTACAACAAATGTGAGTGCGATAGAAGTTAAGTTTGGAGTGGGAGGACGAGTTATCCCGACAAACAGCTCCTTTCCTTTAAAAATAGTAAATAACGGAGCCGATCTAATAACAGCGAATCTCTCGGTTGTAAAAATTGACTCGCTTTCCGGCTTTTCAGGTTCAAGTTTCCATAAATACGCAACGCCCCTTAATGGGAAAACTCCTGATATGACAGATAAGTATATCCCTGAATTTGAAGGAGAGATTATCTTCGGAAGGGTGAATCACGATTTAGACGTTAGTATGACAGACAAGGTTATATTTCTCTCTGCTGTCGGAAGAGGATCGGATGTTTACTCATCATATATTGATAATGAGGGGTCTTTCAAGTTTTTCACAAACTCTATCTTCGGTGAAAGGGAGATTGTTCTGCAGATACCGAATGCAGACTCTAACAGCCTATTCACATATGAGATCGTTGACCCATTTATACGGCATAAAAATGGGGAGATTCCAAAGCTGACCCTTACAAAACGGGTAGAGCCTACCCTTAACGAAAGAGGAATTGAGATGCAGATAGGAAGAAGATTCGGAGTGGATACACTATATGAGAGAATTCCAATTGATAAAGATCCTCTGTTAAAGAAGAACCCCATAGTTTACAAATTGGATGACTATACAAGATTCCCGGTAATGTCTGAGGTTGTAATTGAGTATATACCTGAGCTCAGGTTTCGCCGATTGGATGGCAAGCGGGACCTGCAGATGCGTTTAGAGGAGGGGTTTAACCTACTCTCATTCTCCAGAGACAATACACTTGTGCTTATAGATGGGATTCCTGTTTTTGACCATACGAAGCTTTATAATTACGACCCATTAAAGGTTAAGACATTATCTATATATCCCTCTCAGTACTTCATTGGCATCTCCAGCTTTGACGGAGTTGCCTCTTTCCAAACCTACAATGGCGATTATCCTGGGTTGACATTTAATAAAAATGTGAGGATTCTGGACTTCAAGGGGCTACTCTACCCAACAAAAACTATAGCCTCTAAAATCCCGGAAATGATGAACTTTCCGGATATGAGGTCACTTCTGTACTGGGATCCACAGATAGAACTGGCTCCATCGGATAATTCAGAGATTTTCATTCACACATCATCCCTGCCCGGCACGTATAGGGTAACAATTGAGGGGATATCGTCAAAGGGTATTGTAATGGAATACTATACAGAATTCACTGTTAAATAGGCAGTTAAACAAGGGGGAGATCTTTTCTTATTTTATTTGTAACATTTATTTGCAATAACGGAAAAGATGCTTACCTTTGCACTCCCCAAACGGAACGGGGTCATACCTGTGAGGGTATTGATATTATTAGATCTTTGAAAAAAATTGAAAGACAAGTACAATTTAAAGTAGTACAATAAAGAGTAGAGCGTTAGTTCTTTTGAATTAATAAAGAGTTACAGGAGAGACAAACATTTTAAAATTTTTACAATGAAGAGTTTGATCCTGGCTCAGGATGAACGCTAG
>JAUYTH010000154.1 GCA_030695165.1 Bacteroidales bacterium | reverse complement strand
TAGGGGCAATACCAAGAATTGTTGATAGACTTGTCATAAGGATTGGCCTGAACCTGGATGCGGCTGAGTCCATAATAGCCTCCAGCTTATTCAACCCGGCAAGCTTCCTCTGATTTGCAAACTCAACCATCAATATACCGTTTTTGGAGACCAGTCCGATAAGCATTATAAGCCCTATTTGGCTGAATATATTTAAAGTCTGTCCAAAAGCCATCATTGATAGCAGGGCTCCTATAAGCGCAAGAGGAACCGTTAACATAATTATAAGTGGGTCACGGAAACTCTCAAACTGCGCAGATAGGACAAGATAGATTAGTATAAGAGCAAGTATAAATGCAAATAGGAGGCTGGAGGTACTCTCTACAAAATCTTTGGACTGTCCCGACAGAGTTGTAGAGAAGTTGTTTGGATCCAGGACTCTCTTTGCAATCTTATCCATCTCCTCAATTCCTTGACCTAGCGTGTACCCTTTAGAAAGTGATGCAGATACTGTTGCCGATACAAAACGGTTATATCGGAAGAGCTGAGGAGGTGTACTGCTCTCCTCCATCTTTATGAGATTATCCAGCTGAACGAGCTCACCGGCATCGTTTCTTACATAAATATTGGCAAGGTCTACAGGCTTATTTCTCATACTCTGGTCTATCTGACTCATTATCTGATACTGTTTCCCGTTTCTTATAAAATAGCCGATTCTCTGCTCGCTCATAGAGAGTTGTAGCGTCTGTGCTATATTTTGTATTGAGACCCCCATTAATGAGGCCTTATCCCTGTCTATGTTGATGCTTAGCTCCGGTTTTGTAAAACGGAGGTTGATGTCGGAATTTGCAAAGACCGGGCTTTGTGCAACTTCATTTAAAAACAGAGGTATAACATTCTTTAGAGAATCTAAATCTTTTGCCTGAATAACATACTGAACCGGCATTCCACCTCTACGTCCTCCAAAGGTCTGCTGCTGGTTTACAAAGCTTCTCGCTCCAGTCATTTTTGACATTATAGGTGAGAGATCGTCTGCAATCTCCTGCTGAGTTCTCTCTCTGTTTAAAGGATCTACAAGTGTAACCGAGAAGTTGGCTCTGTTCCTGCCTCCCATTCCAACCATCTGCATTATCCCTTCACTCTCTGGAACCTCTCTCTCAATTACCCCAACTACGTCATCGGTGTATCTGCGCATATAGTCGAAGGTGGCACCCTCCTGAGCGGTGCTTGAAACACTAATCATAGATCTGTCCTCAAGGGGAGCCATCTCAGAAGGAATTGTAGCCCACAAATAGGCTATGAGTCCTAAAGATAAAATGAGAAAGGCAACAGCTAACCACTTTCTCTTCATAAAAGAGGTTAGAGAGCTTGCATATATATTGTTTAGCCCTTTGAAAAATGGTTCCGTAAAGAGGTAAAATCTTCCTTCACTTGCACCTTTTTTTAGTAGCTTACTGGATATCATCGGCGTAAATGTAAGGGCAACAAAGCTTGATATCATTACAGCCCCGGCAATTACAATGGAGAACTCCCGGAACAAGCGCCCGGTAACCCCCTGAAGAAATACTATTGGGAAGAAGACAGCTACAAGAGTTATCGTTGTAGCAATAACCGCAAAGAAGATCTCCTTGGAACCCTCAATAGCAGCCTCTTTTGGAGATACACCCCTCTCAATTTTTGTATAGATGTTCTCCATCACCACAATGGCATCGTCAACCACCAATCCTATTGACAGCACGAGTGCCAGCAGTGTGAGTATGTTTATGGAGAATCCTGCAAGGTACATTACAAAGAAAGCGCCAACCAGAGAGATTGGAATTGCAATTATGGGAATCAGTGTAGTACGCCAGTTTCTTAAAAAAAGAAATATAATTAGGACTACCAGAATGAAAGCCTGAAGAATAGTTGTTTTAACTTCGTTTATGGAGTCTCTTATAAATATTGTGTTGTCGAATCCTACCCCTACCTCTATATCCTCCGGAAGACTCTTTTTGAGCTCTTCAACTGCAATAACTGCATCGTTTACAATATTAATATAGTTGGCTCCCGGTTGAGGTACAAGTGCAATAGCAACCATTGGAACACCGTTCTTCTTAAGGATAGATCTGGTATTTTCTGCATCAACCTCTGCTGTACCAATGTCTGAAAACCTGACGACCCGCTCTCCGTTTCTTGCAATTATCAGGTTATTAAAGTCCTCTAAGTTTCTAAGACGGCCCAGAGTTCTTACAGTTAGCTCCATCGTAGAACCCTCTATCATTCCTGAAGGGAGCTCAACGTTCTCTCTTGAGACAGCCTGTCTTACATCCAGAGGGGTTATTCTATATGCAGCAAGAAGCAGGGGGTCCATCCTCATTCTTATGGAATATCTTTTTGAACCCCAAACGTTTACATTACTAACTCCACTAATTGTCTGGAGTCTCTCTTTAAAATTAACCTCGGCAAACTCACTCAGGTCAATGATATCTCTGGTTCTGCTGCCAAGTGTTATAGTGTAAATCGGTTGGTCGTCTGCATCGGACTTCTCTACAACCGGAGGGTCTACATCCTGAGGTAACCGCCTCATTGCTCCAGAGACTTTATCTCTAACGTCATTCGCTGCAGTCTCAAGGTCTACCTCAAGGTTAAACTCGATGTTGATTGAGCTTGATCCGTCTCTGCTGGTACTGGATATAGCGCGGATTCCGGGTATTCCGTTAACAGCCGCCTCAAGTGGTTCAGTAATCTGGGTCTCTATAACATCTGCATTAGCTCCGGTAAAAGAGCACCTTACAGATATTACAGGATTGTCTACGCTTGGGTAGTCTCTTACTCCAAGTGATGTGTACCCGATAGCACCGAATATGAGTATTAACAGACTCATTACGGTTGCCAGAACAGGTCTGTTTATTGTTGTTGTAGATATACTCATCTGAAAATTGGTTATAGGTTTACAGGAGTTACCACAATACCCTCTCTTAACTGCATAAGCCCGGTTGTAATAACTGTATCGCCATTCTGAATTCCAGAAAGAATCTCAAGCATATCTGCAGTTCTGCTTCCCGTTTGAACAGGAATAAGAGCTGCTTTGCCTCCCCTCAAAACCCAAACAGAACGTCCCTTTACATCCGGGACAACTGCCTGATTCGGGACATAAACATTCTTGGCACCGCCGCCTGTGTTTAAGGTAACTCTTGCAGACATACCCGGCCTGAGCCTGCTTCCGCTATTTTTATAGCGGGCCCGAATAATGATTGTCCTTGTTTTTATATCTATCTGAGGATCTACAGCATAAATTCTTGCAAAATAGTTATTGCTGGTTCCCTCTACTGTAAACTGCAGTTCACTTCCAAGGAGGTTATCATTCACATACTTTTCCGGAATTGCAACCTCAACAATAAGGTTGGCGATATCTACCAGATTTGTAACTTTTGAGTTTGGCTGGAGGAATGCCCCCAGACTTATATCGCGAAACCCGACAACTCCGTCAAACGGAGCGCGTATCTTCATCTTCTCTATCCTGATTTTAAGCTGCTCAATATCCTGTTTAAGTACATTGTATTCTGTAAGAACCTTGTCATAATCTTCCCGACTCACGGCATCCTTCTCCAACAGTATTTTTTGTCTCTCAAGACGCTGCTCAAGCAACAGATATTGATACTCCGCTTTGGTCTGCTGTACCAACAACTCATCATCGTTAAGTTTTATGAGTATCTGGCCACTCTTAACAGACTCCCCCTCCCGGAAATTGATATTGGTAACCCTTCCGGAGAGTTCACTTACTATATCTACCCTTTCGTTGGCAACCAGGTTTCCGATTCTCATTGAACCATCTTCTCTCGCCATCTCCTGTGCGATATAAACAGATACCGGAAGTGAGCGCCCGGCCCCTCCTGGACGTACTCCTACAGATGGTTGACCAATAGAGTTCTGTCCAGGTTTAGTAGTTTCAATTCCTGTTTCCGGAGCTGTTACCGGCTTTCGAAAAATTGAATTATAAACAAATATAGATAGCACTAAGAGTGCAGGAATGCTAATGTAAAGCAGGATTTTTTGTGTTCTTTTCATTTACGGTCATATTTATCTATAGTTTGACAACAATAAATGAAAAAAGTTTAATGCTGCTGTTTTTTTTGAATATTTATTTTGCGTGAGAGCCGTCGCACCAAGGTTTATTCTGAGAGCGTGTGCACCTGCAGATATAGCAGCTGCTCTTTTGCTCCTCTTTGCCGTCGGGATGAATTACTGTTACTGTACCCTCTACTTTTGCAGGTCCATTCTGGATCAGCTTAATTGAAACTTTACCGTTTGCATCCAT
>JAUYTH010000141.1 GCA_030695165.1 Bacteroidales bacterium | reverse complement strand
CAGGTAAAAATAACGATAAATCCCTTTGCATCTTTGTGATCTGCAAGAGATACCATTTTATTGTCCACCCCCTTAAGTTTGAAGTCTGTGGCAGCATCTCCTACCTTATAACCCTGGGCAGCGAGGGTGCCAATTGTAAAGAGGGAGATTAAAAGGAGTCCGGCTATTTTTTGTATTGTTTTCATATTCTCAAATATTTTAGTTGTTAATAAAATTTATGTAAAATCTTTATTGCAGATTGTAGCTGTTCACTATTTAATTTTATAGCTGTTCATTCTTAAAGATTATAACTTCCGGTTTAAAGATGGAGCTTAATAATACTCTCAAGCTCATCCATACTGAGGGAGTTCTCTACGAATTGCAGGGATTTCCCATTTTTAATAAATAGTGTAGCAGGAATAGATCCACTCCAGGATTTGTCAACACTTGGGATCCATTCGTTCATCTTTTTAATATCGTCAAGCAGAAAGTTATCGACATCCAGATTGAGTCGTTTTGCAAAATTTTTGACTGTGCTATTGGCCTTCTCTGCATCATCGAGAGAGACAAGAATCATCTTATATTTTTTGTTCCCCCTGTACTTCCAGTCTACAGCCATAAAATGAGGCAACTCCTCTACACAAGGTCTGCACCAGGTTGCCCAGAAGTTTACCACATATAGTGTATCATTCTGTTTTGTGTAAACAGGCATCAGCCCCCCGTAATCTACAACTTTAATAACAGGGTCTGCTATAGAACCCGGGTTAACAGTTGTGGAGTTGCTCTGCTGGCCGTTTACCATAACAGAAAAAAGGGTGAGGGTAAACAAAAGAAAATTATATGGTGTAATTAAACTCTTCATCTTGGTCAATTATTAAATTCAGTCTTGCTAATGATTTATTATAGTTTGTTTTTTGACTTAATTGATTTTGTATTCGTCACATAAAACACATTTCGGGACATAAAAGTTTACTCGTTAGAGAAAACAGATAAGAGCTTTGAGAGATAGTGTAATTAAGAGATACTCTGTTAGAGAGTTGTATCAAAAATTATTATAACTTTCGGAATAAATTTAAAATGGAGGATTAATTATGTCCGGGAAAAACTTGATTCTATGCCTGGCAATGGCATCTATTATCTTGAGTTGCAATTCAAAAGAGAGAAATTATAAATCTGCAATTGACAGCATATCTCAAGCAGAACTTAGTAATCATATCTCTATTCTCGCTTCTGACGATTTTCAGGGACGCGCCCCCTCTACCTTAGGTGAGGAGAGGACAATCCAATATCTTGAAGAGCAGTTTGCGAAAATTGGATTAAAACCGGGTAACGGAGATAGTTATTTTCAGGAGGTCTCGCTGGTTAAGATATCTGCAGATAAGCAGATGAAGTTTAATATAAAGTCAAAAAGTAGAGAGTTCAATCTCGTTTTTTCAGAAGAGTTTGTCGGTGGAACGCCACAATTAAACGAGCAGGTAAGCTTCGACAACTCAGAGATCATTTTTGTGGGATACGGAATTAATGCACCGGAGCATAACTGGAATGATTACCAAGACCTTGATGTAAAGGGCAAAACAGTATTGATGTTGGTTAACGACCCCGGATATGCAACATCGGACTCTACTCTTTTTGAGGGGCGTACAATGACATTATACGGGAGATGGACATATAAGTTCGAAGAGGCGGCAAGGCAGGGGGCAACAGCTGCAATAATAATTCACGAAACAGGTGCTGCCGCATATCCCTGGGGAGTGGTGCAGGGGAGCTGGAACGAATCTAAATTCTATCTTGCAAATAATATGCTCTCCAAGTCAAGTCTCTATTTACAGAGCTGGGTAACCACTGAGTGCGCAAAGAGCCTCTTTAAAAGCTCCGGGCTTGATTATGACAGAACAATTGCTTCGGCCTCGTTGCGCGGCTTTAGACCCGTTAAGATGAATATGAGAGCATCTGCACACATAAATAACAGGGTTGAGTATACAAAGTCTAACAATGTTGCTGCGCTATGGCCGGGAAAAAGCAAACAAGATGAGTACCTTATCTACACTGCTCACTGGGATCATCTGGGAATAAATCCAATGTTTGGGGAGGATTCAATACTCAATGGAGCTGTTGATAATGCAACCGGAACAGCTGCTCTTCTGGAGATTGCCCAGGCATTTACCACCCTTTCAAAAACTCAGGATAGATCTGTTCTCTTTCTTGCAGTCACCTGTGAGGAGCAGGGTCTTCTCGGGAGTGAGTTCTACACCCTGAATCCTCTTTTCCCGCTTGAAAAGACGGTTGGTGTGATAAATATGGATGGGCTCAATATTCTAGGCAGGACAAAAGATATGACAATTACCGGAATGGGAAAATCTACTCTGGACGGTTATGCTATTTCTGTTCTTGAGAAACAGGGAAGATACATCTGCCCCGACCCTACACCTGAGAAAGGTGGCTATTTTCGATCAGATCATTTCAGTTTTGCCAAGGTCGGAGTTCCAACTCTCTACCTCTCAAAAGGAATCGACAATTTAGAGCACGGCAAAGAGTGGGGTCTGGCTCAGTCAGAAAAATGGATTAAGGAGAACTACCACAAACCATCAGACAGTTTCAATCCCGAAATATGGGACACAAAAGGGATGGTTGAAGATGTTAGGGTATATTTTGAGATAGGATATGCAATAGCTAATGCCAAGTAGTCGAATTATATTGGTTTTGAACGCCGGCTTCGGGCCCAGGGAATAATCTCTCTGGGTGCTCTCTCCTGAGCGAGAAGCTCTACCATATACTTCATATATGGTTCTGTATGTTTATAATAGGCCTTAATGCCTTCGCATAGTGCAAATTTCTTCTCTCCTTCGCCGGTGGTGAAATGTCTGTGTTTAGGGCACTCTCCTCCACAGGCAAAATAGTATTCACAACGCAGGCACTCCCGGGAGAGTGTATTTCTTTTGTTTATCCCGAAATTTATCTGCCCACCGGAGGATATGATATCCTGCAGGTCATCTCTGTACAAGTTTCCTACAATATGCTCGGGATATACAAAATGGTCGCAGGAGTATACATCTCCATTGTGCTCAACAGCAATATTGTCACCACAGGTCTCCCGATAAACGCACACAGAGGGCTCAATACCAACCCAGGAGGCCAGTGTGAGGTCAAAGAGCTGCACAAAGATTTTTCCAACATCATTAACAACCCACTCGTCAAATATGTCGGTTAGAAATTTACCATACCCTGCCGCTGACACAGACCAGGGTGCCGGTATAGCACTACTCTCTAAAAACGGGGAGACAATAATTGGTCTGGAACTCAACGGAGGGTTGGAGCTACTCTCCTGTGTAATATAGTCTACGGCAGGAAGAAACTGCATATAGTGTGAACCTAAAGACTTTAAAAAGATATAGATAGATTTACCCTTTCCCTCACTTAAGTTACTTACAACAGATAGGGTATTGAACTCAACTTTAAAGCGTTTAAGCAGATCTATACCCTTGATTGTCTTATCAAAGGATGAGAAGCCCTCTCTGTTTATCCGATTTTCATCGTGTATAGATTTGGGTCCGTCTATGGATACCCCCACCAAAAAATCATATTTTTTAAAAAATCGGCACCACTCCTCATTAAGAAGCGTTGCATTGGTCTGGATGGAGTTCTCTATGCGTTTTTTTTGAGGATTGTGTTTAAACTGCAGCTCTACAACTCTCTTATAGAAATCCAATCCGGCCATCAATGGTTCGCCCCCGTGCCAAACAAAACTTACAACCGGCACCTGGTTACTCTCTATATATTGCCGGATGTACCTCTCAAGCAGATCATCCGGGAAAAGCTTTCGCCCCGTTCCATAGAAACGCTCTTTATCCAGATAATAACAATATTTACAATAGAGATTACAATTGGAGCCTACAGGCTTTGTCATTGCCGTAAACGCTTTTGGCCCCTGTATCTTTATAGCGTCTGAGAGGGTGAGGTAGTTTTTTTTCAACCCTTTTATTGAAAATCCTTATAGAGCAGATACTTCTTTCTCATCTCTTTATATTGGGTAAGCTCCGGCTCCCAACTTTGCCGAATCTCAACTTCGCTCTTACCTTCAATTATCTGCTTTTTCAGATGATCTCCACCTGCGAGAAGGTCGAAATAGGGGCGGAAGAACTTTTCTTTATCAGGATAGTTGTTGTAGAACTCAATTAACCAGCTCAGGTTTATTCGTCCACTTTCGCGGAAGATATTTATATCATATTCACGAAGGTCAAGTCCAAAACACTCTACATCCATATGAGGTGGTTTTTTGCTCATTCCCTCAATTGAAACAGGGGTAAACGAAAATGAGTATTTATCTTTAAGGTCCGGGTTACCAAGTACCTGGAAAGGAAACATCGTGCCGCGTCCCTGGCTGATTACAGTTCCTTCAAACAGGCATAATGATGGGTAAAGAAATATTGACTGCATTGTGTTTAGGTTCGGAGATGGATCTACAACCATTTTGAAAGATTTGCCGTGCTCATAATTTGCAACCTCTACAACGCTGAGATTACATTTCGCTCCATCTTTAAGCCACCCCTGATCATTTATCATATTTGCATACTCTCCAAAGGTTAGACCGTGAACAATCGGTATCGGATGCATCCCCACAAAAGAGTGGAAAGCTGTATCTTTTAGAACAGGGCCATCTACATAAAAATCATTAGGATTGGGACGGTCCAGAACTATAAGTTGTTTCCCGTTTTCTGCACAAGCCTCCATAACATAATGCATAGTTGAGAGGTAGGTGTAAAATCTAACCCCTACATCCTGCATATCAAAGATCATAATGTCTACACCTTCAAGATCTTCCGGTTGAGGTTTATAGGACTTTGAACGGTATAGATCAACTACAGGAATCCCGGTTTTTACATCTAAAGAGTCGTATTGGTTACCTCCACGGAAACCGTGTTCCGGACTGAATATCTTAACCACATTAACACCCATAGAGATAAGTGTATCAAGAATAGGCATCCCATTAATAACGGAGCTGTTGTTCACAGCCAATGCTACGCTCTTTCCCTCAAGTAAAGGGAGGTATGCCTCTGTTCTCTCTGCACCCGGAATAATTTCCGGCACCTCTTTTTTTGCACATCCGGTTAAAACCATCGCGGCAAAAATTAACGATAAGATTGTTTGAGCAGTTGTCTTCATACTAGTTTTAGTTTTAAGATTGAGAATATTTATCGAGCCTCACACAAATATAGATATAAATGAAATTATATACATAATGTGAATTTTGCAACTTATACACATAATTATGTAAAGCATTTAAGAGTCAATAATTGAAAATTTGTAATGTGATAATTTTTTCACATTAATATTTTCTATTATGAATACAACAGAGGCAAAAGGGAAATGGAACGAGACAATGGGCAAGTTGAAACAAAAATTTGCAATCTTGACTGACGACGACCTGATGTTAGCAGAGGGTAAGGAGGACGAGCTCTATGGAAGGCTCCAGAAAAAACTGGGCAAATCAAAAGAGGAGCTGCATAAAATAATATCAAATCTATAAAGCGGTTAATAAGATGAAAAATTTAGGATTTATAATTATTCTTGCCGGTTTAGTATTAACAATTTTCTCTGTGGTGACTGTGTTTACCAGAGAGAAAGTTGTTGATATCGGTAAGGTTGAGATAACAAGAGATAAGCCACACAATCTCAATATCTCCCCTTTTGTTGGGATTGCTGTTATGGGAGTTGGAGGAGTTATTGTTTTTATGTCAAGGAAAAAAGGGTAAAAGCCTGTTTTTAGACTTTTACCCATCATTTGAAATTAGACAGATACATCCTTTAGGAAATCCAGCACGCCGAATATCCTTAACAGCCATATTATTATAACAATGACAACGACAATATTCAAGATCTTCTTGATTTGTTTGTCCATAGGGATGTAGGTGTTAACAAGCCATAAAACGACGCCTGCAACAATAAGTACAATTAAAATGGTAAGTACTGGCATAATGATTTTTTTAATATAGGTTTCTTATAAAACAAAGTTGACCATCTGCCACCTTATATTTCTTACAAAACTTATTAATAAAGTTGCATTATTCCCACATTACTAAGCTAACCGAAGTGCAGTAATCTATTTATATCTTGCTGCACAGTTCTAAAACCGGGTAAAGGGGTTCACTGAACCCAAAATTTCGGTATAGCTTTTCGCCCTCTTTTGTGGTATGCAACGAAATTTTGCTGATACCCCGTTTGTGGGCTTCATCAATTAGTTGCTTTAGTATTAGTGCAGAGACACCATTTCTTCTGGCCGAAGGGATGGTGTACATATTCAATATATCCCCCTCCAGATAAAAAGGTTTATTGAAATCTCCCGGGATCTTCTTTACCACCATAGCACCAAAACTGATAGCCTCTCCCTTATACACTGCCAAAAAGGCGAAGAAGCGCTGCTCTGAGAGAGCCTGCTCAAAAAATGCATTAAGCTCTTTGCTGAGATTGACCTGATATTCAGATGACTGCTCCCCCTGCAGTTCGGTAAGATAGGCCATCCTGTATTTCGTAAGCAGCTCTATCTCTTTTCCTCCGATCTGCTCTATCTCTATAGCAGTTAAATCAATTTTCATAATATTTGGTTTTGAAACATAAAGATATAATTGCTTTTTGATGATTCAATCAATTTTTTGCCGGAAATTAGTGTAAATTTATAGAAGATTAAAATCATAATATAATGAGAAGTATTATCCAAACTGCAATGGCTTTTGTACTTCTGGCCGTTGCTTCGCTAAATTTAAATAGAGACGGATATCTCTACTCCCAGGTAAAGAGTGGGCAAACAGGAATTTTTGAGTATAAACTTCTTCCAAACTGGACTCTGGATAAGGAGTTCTCCAATGATGAGTTCCTTACATTCAGGCATAATATTAATGGAGAGCTGAGATACATTGTAAGATTAAGACATAAAGGAACCATAACCAGACACATTAGAGATTTTGAGACTCATATTGGTTCTATTAAAAAGAGCCATCAAGATCGCAAAGACTTTATAGATCACATAGAGTATGAGAGCAGGTACAAGACTCTTGGTAAAGATAAGTGTTATATGATGTCATACATAGCCCCTGCTTTTAACCACAGGGGTTTTATATTTACCCCTGTAGTTGATGGGGTAATGTATCAGGTATTTGTCTTTGACAAGGTAGATAAAAAAAAGGAGCTCAGAAAAGAGGCTGCAGATTTCATCGCAGGGATAACTATTGCAGGTGCCAAACCCAATGAAAATATTAAAAAGGGGACAACAGAGAAGATAGCTGCAACAAGAGCTCTCGAAGTAAAGGGTGAAACAATCCAGCCTGCAAAACCGATACCGTTTCTGGATATAAATAAAATTACTGCCAGCCAGTGGGATGGATCTGTTGCTGCGGCAATGGAGGGGATGAGACTTGTTTATGGTCCTATGAATGAGTCACAAGAGGCCAAATTTATGGAGGTCTGGTCTCCTCTTAGACAGACTCCATTCAAAGAGGCGGTAGAATATATGAATAAATTCAACCCTCTGTTGGGCGAGTTCCTACTTTACAGAGCTGCCGTTGTTCAGACCAGCCAGCTTTTGGAAGAGGCGGTGCAAAATGCCGGATTCGCAGCGGAATTTGACGACCCACAAAGCGTAAGAGCCTATATGGATCTAGCCTCCAAATATCGGAATCTGCTTGTATCAAGGGAAAAAAGGCTAGAGCAAATTATTAAATCATTAACAGATTTGGGAAATCCTCCGGATGGTCGTGCCCTGATGGAGCAAAGACAGACACAGTATAAAAAAGAGAAAGATTTCCTTAAATCACTTCTCTCAACATTCACCCCTGAAGGTTGCTGGGAAGGAAACCAGAATCAGTTTTTTGACACGTCATATAAACTGGGAGAGGTCTACTATCCAAGATATATCTACATCTATAAGATAGATACTCCCGATGGAGAGAAATACTACAACATTGAGCTATGTGCAGAGTGCAACTATTCTGATCTTCCCGGCAAGACCAGTGTTACCGGAGGAATGGGAGATAAGTTCATACGGAGGGAGATGCTAGCTCCTGA
>JAUYTH010000134.1 GCA_030695165.1 Bacteroidales bacterium | reverse complement strand
ATAGGAGAACCTCAAAGGCCAAAAGTGCTGATGCAATAAAAACGTTTTTTTTGAACAACGGCTGCATTTTATATCTAACTTCGCCATCTCTTTAAAAAAAATAATTAAGCTTTGGAGTTAATGGTTATAGTGTTCATCGTTGGCTATGTCTGTATAGCTATGGAACACAAGATTAAAATTGATAAAGCAGCTGTTGCACTTCTTATGGCCGGAGTAATGTGGGTAATCTACATCGTACTAACCCCCCTCTCTGCTTCATTAGAAAATCCAGCCTCATTTACAGAGTTCATTACTAATAATCAACATCTTAAAGAGCTCTCAATCCTTGAACAGAGTCGAAGATTCATTGTTGAATTTCAGCTGATTGAGTATCTTGGAGATGTCTCATCGACCCTCTTTTTTCTAATAGGGGCAATGACAATAGTAGAGCTTATTGATGCTAATAATGGATTTGATATAATAACACGCAAAATTCAGACTAAGGACAAACGAAAATTGCTCTGGATTATTGCAGGAATTGCTTTTTTTATGTCTTCCGTACTTGATAACCTCACCACTTCAATTGTAATGGTAATGCTTGTCAAGAAGATGATCCCAAATTATAAGGAGAGGTGGGTTTTCGCAAGTATGATAATTATTGCTGCTAACAGCGGTGGTGCGTGGTCTCCCATTGGAGACGTCACTACCATTATGTTATGGATAAAGGGGAGAATCTCTTCCCTTCCATTAATTAAATCACTTCTGTTGCCAAGTTTAATCTCAACTCTGGTGCCTCTGATATTTGTTACAAGACTGCTCAAAGGTGGAGCTCAAAATGTACTAAAAAAAGCAGTAACTAATGTTAAAGAGGATGCTATCGGGAAGAGAGAGAGCATTACAATTCTTATTATCGGGGTTCTGGCACTTCTGTTTGTTCCCGTTTTTAAATATTTTACCGGGCTACCACCTTTTCTTGGAGTACTTACATCCCTGGCAATTATCTGGATATATACCGAAATTCTTTTCAGTCGCTCCAGATTTAAAGACTCACTAAAAAACAGGGTGACTACGGTTATAAAGAGAATTGACACAACCACAATACTCTTCTTTCTGGGGATACTGCTCTCTGTATTGTCGCTTCAGGCAACCGGAACACTTAATTTAGTAGGAAACTACCTTAACGAGAAGACTCAGAACATTTACCTGATTGATATGACAATTGGGGCTCTCTCATCTGTAGTGGATAACGTCCCTCTGGTTGCTGTTGCTATGGGTATGTATCCGGTAATAGACCCCTCTGCATTGGCAACAATGGCCAATCCGGAATTTATGCAAAACTTCGTTATGGACGGAACCTTTTGGCAGTTTTTAGCTTACTGCTCAGGTGTTGGCGGGTCTATGCTGATAATCGGGTCTGCAGCAGGTGTTGTTGTTATGGGGCTGGAGAAGATAAGATTCAACTGGTACCTTAAACATATCTCTCTTTTAGCATTTGCCGGATACATAGCAGGTGCACTGGTATATATCTTATTTGATTAAATTATGCCATACTCTTTACAAAATGATTGAATCCCTCTCTGATACCAATTTCACACAAAATCTTATCCTTTTTATTTCGGTAATAACTATTATGACAGTTGTGTACCCTATAGCCGGTTACTATCAAAGCAAAAGGCTAAGGGACCAAATGGTGAGTTGGGCATATAATAAGACATTATGGTACAGAACTTCGATTATCTGGAGTTGGGTTCCCACTTTAGTAATAGTCTTTTCTGTTTTGATATCTGGGTTCAGTTTTGCAGATCTTGGCTTTGTAACTCCCTCTTCGCAAATAAATGAGGTAGATAATCTATATTTTTACGGAGCACTTGCAGGGGCAGCAATATATTTTTTATATAGTTTATACGCTATTATCTCATTCCGTTTAAGTAACAGAATTCGTGAAGAGCACGCCAATAAAATCCCCGCTGCAATGAAAATGATGCTGCCGGTCACACAAAAAGAGAAGAGAGCGTGGACCCTCTTAGCAATATCAGCCGGCATAACGGAGGAGATAAACTACAGGGGATATCTATTTCTCGCAATTCCGCTCATCTTTCCTTGGGTAAATGGTGTGGCGATCATCGCAATCTCCTCTTTACTCTTTGCTATAGGACATATTTATCAGGGCAAGGAGGCATTTAAACCGGCTATTGCAGGAGTTGCAATAGGCACAATATTCTATCTTACAGGCTCTCTATACCCGGTAATAATTATCCACATTGCACAGGATCTGGTAGCAAAAGAGCTTCTCAAAGAGGAGCTTTAAGTATCCGTTTTTTCATATCTTTGTTATCTATCTCAAATAACCAGAAGATGATCAATTTTTTCAATATATCATACTGCTCAGACAGATACCAGTATACTATGGGAAAAACCTTTTTTGACAAAGGGTTTCAAAATAAGAGGGCTGTCTTTAATCTTTTTTATAGAAGTGCCCCGGACAAAAACAACTGGGCAGTTGTAAGCGGAGTTGAGGAGGCTGTCAAAATGATATCCGGTTTGGGTAGTGCAGATGAGCTCTTTTTCGAGCGATTCCTCCCTGGAGAGGAGTACAGAGAGTACCGGAAATACCTCTCTCAAATGAAATTTACCGGAAGTGTATACTCTATGGAAGAGGGCGAGATTGCTTTTCCAACTCAGCCTATTATCACTGTAGAGGGTCCACTTATAGAGGCTCAACTCCTTGAGACACCTCTGCTCTCAATTATGAATCACCAGATGGCAATTGCCACAAAAGCCTCCAGAGTCACAAGATCTACTAATAAACCTGTCAGTGAGTTCGGCTCAAGAAGAGCTCACGGACCCTGGGCAGCTGTATACGGAGCTAAAGCTGCAATAATAGGGGGATGTCTTAACTCATCCAATATAATCACGGGTGATATATTTGATATTGAATCTACCGGGACAATGGCTCATAGCTTTATAAATGTATTCGGATGCACAATTGCCGGCGAGTTCAAGGCTTTTAATACCTATATAACAAGCCATTACGGAGAGCCTCTGGTGCTATTGGTAGATACATACGACACACTGAGGTGCGGGTTAAGAAATGCGATCCGGGCATATCTGGATAATGGAGTAGACGATAGCTACACCAATAGCTACGGCATTCGTCTGGATAGCGGTGACCTTGCATATCTCTCATCTGTATGCAGGGAGGAGTTGGACAGAGCCGGTCTTAAAAGATGTAAAATATTTGCGACCAACTCTCTGGACGAATATATTATTGCAGAACTTGAGCGTCAGAATGCTAAGATTGATGCCTACGGAGTCGGGGATGCCATTGCGACCAGCAAACATAATCCCTGTTTCGGAAACGTATACAAGTTAGTTGAAATTGATAAGGAGCCTGTTCTTAAAAGATCCGAAGATAAAAGCAAAGCTATTAACCCCGGGTTTCAGATAACCTACCGGATAATTAGAAATGGTATGTTTAAGGCAGATATTACCTGTCTAAGAGGGGATTCTCTCTCAAAAAAAATCGAGAACAGAGAGTCTATAACAATCCGCGACGAGTTTGACGACACAAAAACAACAACTTTTGAGCAAGAGAGTTATGAATTCAAACCTCTGCAGAGTCTCATAATCAAAGATGGTGAGGTGGTATTGGTTCGTAAACCCATTCAACAAAGGAGAGAGTACTATCTGCACAACCTTGGCTCACTAAACGAAACCCAAAAGAGATTAATCAACCCTCACTATTATAAAGTGGACATTTCGGATGACCTTTATGATTTGAAAAACAACCTTATAAACTCTCTTGTAAAGGAGATAAAAAATTTTTATGACAACCAATAATAAAAAGAGTGCACACCTTGTCGTCGATATGCTATACGACTTTATTGACGGATCTCTTGCTTGCCAAAACTCGTTTAATGCAGTTAAGAGAAGCATTGAGTACATTAATGAGAATCCAACCCAAACAGTAATCTATATTGCAGATTCGCACCCACGTAACCACTGCTCATTTATCGAGAGTGGAGGAATATGGCCTCCTCACTGCATAGTAGGTACCAAGGGGCATCAGGTTCACGAGGATTTTTACAAACTGGTAAAGAAGCCCCAGAGCAGGCCAAACAAATTGAACATTCTACGAAAAGGCGAAAATCCTTCTCAGGAGCAGTACTCAGGTTTTGAGGCAAAATCCCGCTTTGCAGTAAAATTGGGAGAGTTTCTTCTCTCTGAGGGGGTTTCAGATGTGGTTATAAGCGGTATTGCCACAGAGTATTGTGTAAAAGAGACCGCTGTAGACCTGCTCGCTGCCGGGTTTAAAGTGTATGTTCTAAAAGATGCTCTCTCATATGTAGATGAAAAGGGGCATTCAGAGACAATAAAAACACTATCGGAGAGAGGAGTGATTTTTATCTGACAACAAAGTTTCCCATACAATAGTCTAACCCTTTTAACACTTAATTATATGGTATATATAGGACTTGATCTTGGCGGCACAAAAATATCAGGCGCTCTATTCACCGAGAATAATGTAATGCTTTTAAGCGAGACCCTCTACCTGGAGGGGAGAGGTGGTGATGCTGTTGCAGAGCAGATCTTTGCTCTTTGCGACAACCTTCTTATCAAGGGTTCAATCGGGAGCAATCACAAAAAGAGTATCGGAATATGCGTTCCAGGAATTGCATACTCAAAGAGCGGCAATGTATGGGCTCCAAACATCCCCGGCTGGGAGAATTTTCCTCTAAGAGATAGACTATCAGAACGTTTTCCCAACTCCTGCGTAATGGTAGAGAGTGACAGAACCTGTTATATTCTAGGAGAGGTGAGCCAGGGGGTTGCAAAAGGTTGCGAGAATGCAGTTTTTATTGCAGTGGGTACAGGAATAGGTGCAGGCATCCTAATTGACGGAAGGGTTCTTCACGGTGCATCAGATATTGTCGGGGCTACCGGCTGGATGGCGCTCAAACCACCATATAACAGAGAGTGGGACAGTTGCGGATGCTTTGAGAGTCACGCATCTGGGAGTGGAATTGCAATACAGGCCAGAAAAATCTTAACCCAAAGATTATCAACCGGGAGCTATATTGGTGAGTTAGCCAAATATCCCACCGATTCTATCACTGCACACGAGGTGTTTGCCGCTTTAAAGAACGGCGATCCAATTGCAAAAGAGGTTCTTGATGTTGCAATTGAGATGTGGGGAATGGCTGCAGCCAATTTTGTAAGTCTTTTCAATCCGGAGATGATAATCTTTGGAGGAGGAATCTTTGGCCCGGCCTCTTTATATATAGATGAGATACAAAACGAGGCTAAGAAATGGGCTCAGCCAATAGCAATGAATCAATGCCGCTTTGCTGCCACCTCTCTGCCGGACAGTGCCGGACTATATGGAGCAGGTGCGATAGCCAGAATAGGATATATCAACAGTACACAAATTTAAATATTAGACTCAGGGAAAAAAGATATGGAAAAAGAGATTAAAAAATCATATGTTCTTGCTGCCGGTTTTACCGGTATGGTATTCTTTGGCGTTGCATTTGTAATAATGGGCGCCGTACTCCCCTCTCTTATTAAAAAATTTGCCCTTGATACCTCTGTAGCCTCTACTCTTGCAGGTTTGCTTCCACTGGGTGTTCTCTTGGGATCTATCCTTTTTGGTCCGGTAATTGACCGGTTCGGCTACAAATGGCTCATTATTTCGTCCAGTATTGTAACAATTTCCGGTTTGCAGATGCTGGCTTTTGTAGAGGGTATTACAATGGTCAGATTCTCAATTTTCCTTATAGGGCTTGGTGGAGGAGTGCTCAACGGTCTAACAAATGCTCTGGTATCAGATATCTCATCAGACAGGGATAGAGCCTCCAACCTAAGTATTCTTGGGGTGTTCTACACTGTAGGAGCAATCGCAATCCCTCTTCTGTTTGCAACCCTCTCGAAAAACATCCCTTACAACTCAATTGTAAGCGGAGCAGGAGCAATAATGTGCCTATCTGTACTCTACTACACAACTGTAAGCTTTCCAAAAGCTAAGTTTAAACAGGGGTTCCCAATTGGTAAGATTATATCTATGGCAAAAGAGCCAGCAATTCTTCTGCTCAGTTTTACACTATTTTTCCAGAGCGGGCTTGAGGGGATAAGCAATAACTGGATTCCAACCTACCTGGAGAGCGAAGCGGGAATAGATTCTCAACAAGCGATGCTTGCCCTCACCTCAATAATAGTGGGTATCGGAGTGGGAAGACTTGTATTGGGTGTGCTTCTGAGAATTTTGTCAAAATCACTTATCCTTATTATAAGTATGGTAATCTCTGCTTTAGGAATTACAATTATTACACTGATCCCCGGTTTTGCAACAGCTCTGGTGGGTACATTTATGATGGGGCTGGGTTTTGCATCTACCTTCCCGGTTATTTTGGGTGAGATAGGGCAAAAATACAAAGAGATCTCAGGAACTGCCTTCAGCTTTGCTCTGGTCATTGCCCTTACCGGTAACACTCTTTTAAACCTGCTGGTTGGGGTCGTATCACTGGGTAGTTTTCATTTGATAGTGATTGGCTCTGCAGGTGCAATCATTATCCTCTACCTGACCAACCTCTCTATAGCAACCAGAAACACTACAATTAACAAATAACAACTACAAAGATTATGTTAGCACTTGAATGGTTAAAAAACGCAAGGGATGTAATGTCCCGTATTGAAGAGAGCCAGCTCGAAAATATTAAAAAAGCCGCTGCACTAATGGCAGATTCAATAGAGCAGGGCAGATGGGTACACACCTTTGGTTGCGGGCACGCCACAATCCCGGTTGAGGAGATGTATCCCAGAATTGGAGGTTTTGTAGGGTTTCACCCAATAGTTGAGCTCCCTCTCACCTTCTTTACCAAAATAACCGGTGAGATGGGAATCCACCAGTTCCTCTTTCTTGAGAGGGCAGAGGGTTATGGCAATGCCATTATGAAGTCATACAATTTTGACAGCAGAGATACAATGTGGATCTTCTCCCATACCGGAATCAACAATGTTAATATTGACGTAGCATTAAAGGCTAAGGAGCTGGGAATGAAAGTTATTGTCTTTGGTTCTGCAGCCGAATCTGCCGATAAAAAGACAAGACACTCTTGCGGCAAAACCCTTTTCCAGATTGCCGACCTTGTTGTTGACTCCTGTGCCCCGCTTGTAGATGCAAGTGTTCCATTAAAAAACCACATAGACAAAGTGGGTCCGGTTTCTACCCTGGCTTTTATAACATTGGTTTGGATGACAGTTACAACAGTTGCCGAAATTCTTGCAGATAGAGGGGTTAAACTCTACATTCACCCATCTCATAACGTGCCCGGAGATACAACTGCTCACGATAGGCTGGACTCCTGTATTGCTGAGTATAAGAGAAAGGTGTCAGGGGTGTAACCTGCTACAGAAGCTAATATTGGAATAATTTTTGTATGTTCGCGGGTTGTTATGAGCAGACATAGAGACAATTTGAGAATATTTTTAATGAGCATTGCGGCTTTAACAGCCGTAGTGCTCTTATACATACCGGCTCATTCCCGGGACTACCGGGGCACAAATTCTAAAGCCGATACATCAAAAACAGTAACCGACACAACTCTTCTCTCTGCAAAAGAGCTTAAACTGCTGGCCAAGGAGGCCCGATACAAAGAGAGAGCTAAAGAGAGGGAGATCAAGGACAGCATAAAAGGGGTCAAGGATAGTATACGCTGGTCTGTTCCCAGAATGCTGGACACATATATAATAGATGACACTCTAAAATACAAAAGACTAATTACCTGGAACCAGGACAGCTATCTTAATAAGATAACTTATGTAGATCCCGACACCACCTACCGGGAGAACTTTAACGACTACTCCTTTATGAAAAAAGATGTGGGAGCTGCCTATCTTGGTGTTGTCGGCTCTGCGACTCAACTTCATAACTACTTTAAGAGAGAGAAACTGGATATTTTTGAGCCCTTTGAACCATATCTTGTATACAGCAACACCCCTGCAAATCTTCGTTTCTATAATGTAAAGACCCCCTATACTGAGTTTGGCTACTGGGGAACCCTTTTTGCCAACAGAGAGAAAGAGGAGAGCAATATTAAAATTCTTCACTCTCAGAACCTCTCTCCCTCTTTCAATATGACCTTCTCGTATGAGAGATTCGGAGGTAAAGGTCTTCTGGGCAGAGAGTCAACAGACAACAGAACACTTGCTCTCTATGCAAACTACCTGGGCAGACGTTATGTAATGCACTCCGGTTTTATCTCTCAAGGCGTTAAAAGGGAGGAGAATGGGGGTATTATTGACGATACAATGGTGACAGACACCACGGTAGAGGACTCAAAAACACTTGAATACAGGCTTCAATCTGCAGATAACCACCTTAAAAGAAAAACCTTTTTTCTTACACACTCCTACGGTATACCAATCAGAATTTTCAAGAGTGACACACTCAAATCGGGAGAGGGGACAACTACATACTTTGGCCACTCATTTGAATACTCTACATACAGCAAAAAGTATACAGACGAGATTGGGCTTACTGACTCTATTGCCAGAGCTCTGTACAATAATATGTTCTTAATGTCCCCAACTACTTCATATGATTCAATCCGGGTCAACAACATTGAGAACAGATTTTTTTTAAGGCTCCAGCCCTGGGCTAAGGAGGCAATAATTTCAAGAGTGGATGGTGGTATAGGATACCAGATTCTTGGCATCTACAACTTTCGGCCGGATTTTTACATCAGCAATAAATCTAACATTGTGCATAACAATGTATATCTCTACTTTGGCGCAGATGGCAATTTCCGTAAATATTTCCGCTGGGATGCTTTTGCCCGTTACTACCTCTCCGGTTATTACGCAAATAATTTTAAGCTAGATGCTAAAGCGGGTTTCTCAATATATCCGCACAAAGAGGGGATTCACTTCACTGGCAGATTCCTATTGGAAAACAGACGTCCAAGCTGGTTCTCAAGCTCATACTACTCAAACCACTACAGCTGGGAGAATAACTTTGCAAACATAACCGAAACTAAGATTGAGGGGCATCTAAATATGCCCAAATATAAGATGACTCTCTTTGCAGGATACTCATTAATAAACAATCCAATCTACTATGGGATGCAGGGGATTGCAGCACAGCACAATAATTTGGTAAGCATACTCTCTGCTCACATTCAGAAGAACTTCACAATAGGATTCCTACACCTGGATAACAGGGTACTATATCAGATGACCTCAAACAGTGAGGTATTCCCGCTACCGGCAATTAGTGCAAATCTCAGATATTATATGCAGTTCCAGCTTGTTAAGAATGTTCTTACAGCTCAGTTGGGTGCAGATGTTACATTCCATAGCGAATACTACTCTCCCGCGTATAGTGCTGCACTTGGCATATTCCACAATCAGAACGACAGAAAAATTGGTAACTACCCCTACATAGATGCATTTGTCAATCTGCAGTGGAAGAGAACAAGTATATTTGTGAAATATGTAAATGCTACCCAAGGGTGGCCCGATGGCGATTATTTCTCTGCACACCATTACATAAGGCCAGAAAAAGCGATTAAATTCGGTATACACTGGCCATTTTATGTAAAATAAAAAATCTGCCCTATGAGGCTTATTTTAAAATACATATCAATTTTCCTTCTCCTTTTCGCTCTAATAATTATATCATCTGCAAAAGATGATAAAATAACAGATAGGGACTCCTTTCTACTGGAAGGAATTGAATTTAAAGCTCTTGTCAACATTCAGGGGGGCGTTTTTCTTAAGAGTGGACACCCTGTCGGTTTTCACTTCGATCTATTGAATCGTTTTGCAGAGCATCAACGCTGCTTTGTAAAGATAAAACCAGTTACCGATTGCAATCCCTGGGAGGAGCTTGCTCAGGGGAGGGTAGACATTGTTGTTGCAGATGCCGGCAGAGATACGATTCCCGACGACTACTCCCATCTGTTTATCTCAAGTCTTGAACTAAATGAATATGAACAAGTGTGGGTTGTAACAAAAGAGAATTACAATCTGCTTCAAAATATGAACTATTGGTTTGGTTACTTTCAAAACTCAAAAGATTACAGAACCTTAATAACCAATTATTACAGAAGTTATTCCCGGGTAAATTTCTCAAGTGGAGTAGTATCAAGTCTATCTCCATACGACTCTCTTATTAAGAGCTACTCCTCATCTATAGGTTGGGACTGGAGGTTAATGGCATCCCTAATATACCAGGAGTCAAAGTTCTCTATGGGAGCCAGATCCGGCAGGGGGGCCCATGGACTTATGCAGATCCGCAATGCAACCGCAAAGCAGTTTGGAATTGAGAATATTTACGATCCGGAACAGAACATAAAAGCAGGGACCCTTATGATTAAACGTCTGTTAAACCTATACAGATCTGATGATATAGATTCCGTTAACCAAATTAAATTTGCTCTTGCAGCATATAATGCAGGTGAGGGAAGAGTAGATGATATCCGTAGGCTTGCAGAGCACAAGGGTGCAAACCCAAATAACTGGGACAGCACAAAAGTTATAATTGCACATATGAAAAACAGCGAAAAAATCCCGGACGGGGTATTAAAACTGGGAAACTTTAAGGGAACAGAGACTCTTAAATTTGTAGAGGAGGTGCTGGACAGGTATGAGAATTATAAGGTATTGGTGAGATAACCCCGAGGGTAGAGACTCACTATTTAACCCTTAATGTCTTCTCAGGACTTACCTTAGCTATAAAAAAAGAGGGAATCATAAGAAGCAGGGTTATTAGAAGCAAAGCACCTGCATTAAGAACCCCGATTTTTGACCAGTTAATAAAAATTGGAACGTGATCTACAAAGTAGTTGACCGGGTCCAGGGGGATGATTTCAAATCTCTTTTGAATAGAAGCTAAAATCAGGGCTATAATATTGCCGGCAAACATCCCTGTGATAACCAAATAGATAGCTCGAATCAAGAAAACTTTATGAATTCCCGAATCTTTCATACCCAAAGCCTTAAGCAGTCCTATCATAGATATTTTCTCAAACAGCAGTATAAGCAACCCGGATATCATATTAAATCCTGCCACAGAAAGCATTAGTAACATTACAACCAAAACATTAAAATCCAATAGTGTGAGCCAGTCAAACAGATGAGGGAAGAGCTCGTCTACCCTTGTGACAAATACAGACTCATCCTCCTCTGAATTATCTATGATATCCTCAACCAGAACCGAGCTCTTCTTAATATCAAATCCTTTTTTAAGCTTTATCTCAATGCCGGAGAGCTCCTGTTCACTCCATCCGTTTACAGATTGAATTTGTGAAAGAGATGTTATTATGAGACTCTTGTCAATATCTTCAAGTTGGGCGTTGTATATACCGGTAAGAGTGAACTTTCTGATTTTTACATTATTGTCTATAAAATACAACATCAGCTCATCTCCAACTTTGAAATCCAACATTTTGGCCAGCCGAAGCGATATCATAATCTCCCCCTGCTTGAGAGAGTCAGACACATTAGGAACCCTGCCCTGATGAATTACAGAGTTAAAGAAATTCCAGTTAAACCCGGAGTCAACCCCTTTTACCAGAACACCCTGTATTTGGTCTTCACTCTTGATTATTGCAGAACGATATGCATATGGCTGTATTGATGACACCTCACGCAAACCCTCTATCTCATCTAAAAACGAGAGGTTGGAGCTTATCGGATAGAGATTTGTGGTACTCTCTGTACCGGGACTATGAAGCAGAAGCTCACCCGAAAACCCTGCAGCTTTCTCTTTTATCTCCTTCTTAAAACCATCTGAAATTGAGATTGCCAAAACCATAACCATTACGCTTACGGCGACAGAGATTCCGGCTATTATTGCACTCCCTTTTCCAAGCCCGCCTTTATGCGAGCCGTTACTCCATAATGTTTTTGCAATAAATAAATTTGTATTCAATAATTAAAAAATATTATTATATTTGCGTACTGTTAGTCATTACTTAACCTAATTACTTAACTTCGGCCTCTGTAATCCAAAAGATTGCGGAGGTTTTTTTATAGATATCTCGGGCCTCCCAAAATTTGAGTAATTCTCTCCATCCTGTCATAAATCTTTGAATTACCGCTGTTTTTGTATATAAAGCTAAGGAGTTCCGCATAAATTGTAACCAGGGCCCTCTCCTGCTCAACTATAAGCGATTCCGGGTTGTACTGCATACCAATATCTTCGAAAAACTGAACCAGGGTATCTTCAAGAAAGATAGAACCCTGCTTAAAAATATTGAGATAGAACATAATTTTATTGTCGTTATCCAGGTATACCGGGACAAAACCGCCTGTAAAGCAGAGGGGATATATTGGCAAGCCTGCCGACCTTGAAAGTAGGAAGTATATTAGGGTTATTGAGACGGGATTCCCTGCTCTGGAGAGCAGAACTCTGTCTACCAGAGCACTCTCTTCAGATTGAATCTGGGTGTCTGTGTGATGAAACCGGAATCTGCGAAAAAATATATAGTTAAAGATCTTAACACTCTCCACAGGAGTCTTCTCTCCGGATATCTCCAGATTCAACTCCTCTGTGAGATTCTCAAGGGTGCTGTTGTAGATTATCTCCTCTGCAGTGGTATCGGCTGCTTTTGAAACAAGGAAGAGTCCCTTACTCAGCAAAGGCTGGGGGCTCTCCAGCAGTTTGTCTAACCTCTCCAGAGCAATATCTGTCTTAACCTCCTCCAAGAAATCAAGATATGAATCTCTTTTATGAACAGGAGCCTCAGGCAGCCAATATCTCTCTATCTGTTCAACTGCATCCTCTCCCCGCTCTATGAGTCTTCCTCTCACAGCATCCCTTACTATGTAGTCTGTATCATCCATTAAGGAGATTAAAGAGATCAGTTCACTGTCCGGTTTCATATTCTATCCAGAGATAATTGTATTAGCTCTCTTATATAACTATTGTAATTTGGCTGGCTTTGGTGCAGATGTCTGTTTGCAATGATACAGCAGACAGTTGCGGCATCGTGTCCCAGCAGTGTAGACAATCCTGCAATTGCAGAGCCCTCCATCTCGAAATTTGTAATTCGCTCTCCATTAAACCTGAATGACTCAAGTTTTGAGATCATCTGTGGCATAGCCAAGGGGAGGCGCAAGACACGTCCTTGTGGTGCATAAAAGCCTGATGCAGATATTGTAATACCTTTAACAGTAAAGTCTTTAAAGTCATCAATAATTGAGCTGCTTGCCTTTGCAAAATAGGGTAAAGGTAACGTATTAAGCCAGTTGGTATGTTTAATAAAAGCATCCTCCATCTCTTTAATAGTTACCCTCTCTCTCCCCTGGTACCAGTTAAGAAGCCCGTCACAACCCACAGAGATGTGAGAGAGGACAAAGGATCCCAGTGGAATATCCGGCTGTATTGCACCCGAAGTTCCTATCCTTAGAATTCTTAATCTTTTATGCTCTGCTTTAGGCTCTCTTGTATCAAAGTCAATATTGGCAAGAGCGTCAAGCTCGTTGAGTACGATATCTATGTTATCTGTTCCAATTCCTGTGGAGAGGACTGTTAACCTTTTACCTTTGTAACTTCCGGTAACTGTAACAAACTCTCTTGAAGAGCGGGTAAACTCTTTTGAATCAAAGTAAGAGGAAACAAGCTCCACCCTGCCGGGGTCACCAACCAGAATGACTGTCTCTGCCAGCTCCACAGGCTTAATGTGAAGATGAAACACAGAGCCGTCGCTGTTGATTATAAGCTCCGATGGTGCAATTGCATTCATTTTTTATAGCATTAAGAGACAAAAATAGCCATTTATTTTATACTTTTGCGCAAAATCAATCCATATGATACAACGAATTCAGACTTTACTGCTGCTTGCCGCTTCGGCCCTTCTTTTCACAATGTTTTTTTCAGTAATGGCCACATCTGCACAAGAGAGCGTAAAATATTTTGAAATAAAACCTGTTCTATTAATGAACATTGTAACTTTTGCAATGGCTTTTATATCTATATTCTTATACAAACACAGAGTAATTCAGATAAGAATCTCCATTTTCAACACTGTAATACTTTTAGCATTTCAGGGATGGATCTTATGGATGTTCTTTAACCGCCCCGAAGGAAGCGCATTTTCTGTAAGCGCTCTCTTCCCGGTTGTTGCAGCAATACTCTCATTTATTGCTATGAGATATATCGCAAGAGACGAAGCAATTGTAAGATCTACCAGCCGTATAAGAAACTCCGGGCGAGCAAGAAAATAGCCTCTCTACTTCTCGCTGCAATATTTTTTTATAACACTATAGGCATCAGTGATGCCAAGCTCTCCCGCTTTACTCATATCCAGACAACCCTTCTCTCTGTCCTGAAGGTAGATATGAACCAGCCCTCTGTTATAGTATGACTCCCCCATATATGGGAAAATCTCAATAGCTTTTGAATATTGCAAAATAGATTCTGGAAGATCGTCCGAGAGACAGTATAGGTTACCCAGATTATAATACACATATGGGAATCCTGGTGAAAGAACGGCTGCTTTTTTCATATCGTGAATTGCGGCTGTATAGTCGTAACTTCTGGTAACGTTCTCTTTAACCTTTGCTCTTGTTGCTCCTGAATTATCCAGAGTAAGAACCTGAACGTTGCTCTCAATTGAAGAGATAAAATCTATCATCTCAGATTGGAGTGCACCTCTGTTTATATAGTATAGGGTCTGTTCCGGCTCCATCTCTATTGCCTGACTATAACACTCCAGGGCAGTGTTAAACTGTTTATTCCCGGACTCAAGAAGTGCTTTTGCAAAGAGGGTTAGCCCATCCTTGCCTCTTCTTAGAGTACTGTCTACACTATTGAGATATCTTCGCTGAATTTCGTAGCTAAATGTACTTTGTGAAGATGAGAGTGAGACAGGAACAGGCATTGAGGATATAAAATCAGTGATAAGCCTATCTTCAAACCTTTTATCCAGAGCAATAAACTCCCGCTTTTCTGTATCTATTCTGAATTTATAGAGCGGTTTAAGACGGATATCCACATCCCGGTACTGCAGAAGCTCGTTGTTAAAATCCTTTTTGGCAAAATCTGCATCGAGGGCAATAAGGTTGTCAAATTTTCGCGTTGTATCTGCAAATGCAGATGCCATTGATGTATCTCTTTTTGTTTCCCGGTATTCGCTCACCTTCTTTTGTGCTATATCATAATCGCTTTTAGCAGATGTAAACTGACCAAGTTGATTCTTAACATATGAACGGTTCACATAAGCATTTGCAAAATCCGGGTAGAGGTTTATTGCCGAAGAGTAGTCATCCATAGCATCCCTAAAACGGCCCAACTGAACAAAAACTGAGGCTCTGTTATAGTAGGCAAGAACATTGTTGGGATTTATGGCAATTACTCTGTCGTAATCATCTATTGCGTTGTTGTAGTCTCCAATTTGTGAGCGTATCAGAGCCCTGTTATAGAGGGTGAGTGCATTGCCGGGATCCAACCTGAGAACGCTCTCAAGGTCCTTAAGGGAGCCCATTATCTCTTTGTTCTCATACTTTACAAGAGCTCTGTGAAAAAGGGCAAAGGTGTTTACACTATCCAGGTTCAGGGCAGAGTTTAAATCTTCGAGAGCACGCTTATGATCTTTTTGCAGCATATATATCCTGGCTCTTCTTACAAACCCTTCCGGATCAAATCTGTTCAGACTTATTGCTGTGTTATAATCATCTATAGCCTTTAGTGTATCCCCAAGAAAAAGGTAGCTTGCCCCCCTGTTTAGATAAGCATCGGCAGCCTTTGGCTCTTTTCTGAGAAACCGGTTAAAATCTGCTACTGCCTTATCGAACTGCTGTGAAAGAAAATAGGTTACACCCCGGCTAAAGTAAAGTCCCGTGTAGCCGGGTCTCAGGTCTACAGCCTCCTCCAGATCTTTTATTGCAAGATCGTACTTACCTATCCGGCTTAGTGTGATTGCCCTGTAATGATATGCAGGTGTATAGATGGGGTTGATTCGTATGGTTCTGTCAAAATCGGTCTGTGCACCATAGAAGTCTCCCAGGTTATACTTTGCGATTCCACGAAAAAAGAATGCCTCGTGGAGATTTGTATCAAGTTGCGTTAAAACATTGAAATGCTCTATAGCCAATCCATATTTCCCCTCAATAAGTGCCTGTCTTCCCCTTAAAAAGAACTGCTGTTTATCATATTGTGCAAAAAGTGATGTTGCAACAAGAATCTTTAATACTAAAAGAAGAAGGAGCCTATTCATAACTATCCTAATTTAATTTATTTTTTTAACCACTCCGGCACCGGCACCTTTCCCATAAGACTCTCTATCGCAGCTGCCCGCGAATTGAGGTAGGTGGTCGGGTTATTTGCAGCTCTTCGCAGCGGGTTGGGTAACGTTGCCGCAATTAGAGCGCTCTCTCTGGATGTCAATTTCTGTGCCGTTTTTTTAAAGAGCTTTGTGGCTGCTGCCTCTGCTCCATATACCCCTTTACCCATCTCTGCAACGTTTAGATAGACCTCCATTATTCTCCTCTTGCCCCATACCAGCTCTATTCCTAAGGTAAAATATGCTTCTAGACCCTTTCTTACCCAGGAGCGGGAGGGGATGAGAAAAACATTTTTTGCCGTCTGTTGAGATATTGTGCTTGCACCCCTTAATCTTTTTCCTCTTTTACCGGCATCAATTGCTTTATCTATCTCAATCCAGTCAAAACCATTATGCTCCATAAATCTGTTATCCTCCGAAGCAATAACTGCCATCACCATATTCCTGGAAATTTTGTTCAGAGGAACCCATCTTTTCTCTGTTTTGAATCCATCATTACCAATATTCTCTACCGAACGAATTGCCATTAAAGGGGTGTACCAAACCGGCACCCATTTAAGTATTAGAATCAAAAAAGAAGATAGTAGGAAAAGAGCAATAGGAAGATAGATGAAAACAAATTTAGCAGCGCTCAAAACTCTCTTTTTAAGAGGATTAAGCTTTGAACCTGTTTTTCTTCTCTTTTTCTTTTGCATAATTGACGCTAA
>JAUYTH010000114.1 GCA_030695165.1 Bacteroidales bacterium | reverse complement strand
ATAGTAGCGGTAAAGCCAACCGACTATAAAGCACTCAATGCCAAATTATTGGTAAAAGAGGGTGACGAGGTAAAGGCAGGAACACCGGTTCTGGTAGACAAAAAAAGACCATTCATTAAAATATGCTCGCCCATCAGCGGTAAGGTATCCCAGATTGTACGCGGAGAGAAAAGAAAATTGCTGGAGATACTTATAGAAGCAGATCATAAAAATGAGTATGAGAGTTTTACCACTCCAAACCCAAAATCTGCAACAAAGGGAGAGATTATAAGTGCACTCCTGAACAGCGGCCTGTGGGCAGCATTCAAACAGCGACCTTACGGAACTATTCCTGACCCGGAAATTGAGCCAAAAGCCATCTTCATCTCCGGATTCGACTCATCTCCACTGGCGCCCGATCTCGATTTTGCATTAAAAGCAGAGATCGAAAACATTCAAACAGGAATTGATCTCCTCTCAAAACTCAGCACCGGAGGAGTTCATCTTGGCCTGCACGCTTCCAACTACGCCAGCAGCCCTTTCCATAGGATGGAAAAAGTTGTAATTCATACATTTGACGGAGTACATCCGGCAGGAAATGTGGGAGTCCAAATCCACCACATAAGCCCTATGAACAAAGGCGAAATAGCCTGGACAATAGACCTGTACAATGTGGCAGCCATCGGGCGCCTCTTCAAAAAAGGGATCTACGACCTGCGCAAGATCATTGCAATTACAGGTCCAAGAGCAAAGCACACAAGCTATATAGAGACTATCCCCGGAATGTGCCTAAACACAATAAAAGAGTATGCAGATATTAAAGGAGACGAAAAGTCAAAAGAGGCTCCGCTACCAATAAGATATATCAGCGGTAACGCTTTAACCGGAGACAATGTTGGCAAAGATGGATATCTGGGATTCTTCCACAACCAGATAACCCTGCTTAGCGAAGGTAACTATTACGAGATGCTGGGATGGGTTAAACCATTCAGAATGAAAAAATTCAGCATATCACACTCATATTTTTCGTGGCTTTTCCCAAAGAAGAGATACTCTCTGGATACCAACCTTAACGGAGGAGAGAGAGCACTTGTGGTAACAGGGTTGTACGAAAAGGTTGTACCGATGGACATCTACCCGATGTATCTGATAAAAGCCATTATGGCAGAAGATATAGACAAGATGGAGCAGCTGGGTATTTACGAAGTTATTGAAGAGGACCTGGCACTTTGCGAATTTGTCTGCCCTTCAAAAACCGAGATACAAGAGATCATTTCACAAGGTATAGACCTTATGATTAAAGAAATGTCATAATTACGAGATAGAGATGAAAGCAATACGAAAATTAGTAGACAATATAAAACCCACATTCAGTAAAGGTGGCAGGCTAAGCTTTTTACACTCCACGTTTGACGCATTCGAAACCTTTCTATTTGTTCCTAATACTGTAACAAAAAAAGGGACACACATAAGAGACAGCATAGAGCTCAAGAGAACTATGACAATGGTTATCATTGCCCTGCTTCCCGCTCTGCTTTTTGGGATGTGGAACGTTGGATACCAGCACAGTCTGGCCACAGGAACAAATATGGATTTCTGGCAGATAATTCTTTACGGATTTATCAAAGTCTTCCCGATGGTTGTAGTCTCCTACGTTGTAGGGTTGGGAATCGAATTTGTATCTGCACAGATAAGAGGACACGAAGTTAACGAAGGGTATCTTGTAACGGGGATGCTAATTCCGCTTATAATGCCTGTAGATCTCCCTCTTTGGATGCTTGCCCTTTCTGTGGTGTTTGCCGTTATAGTTGGCAAAGAGGTGTTCGGAGGAACAGGGATGAACATCTGGAACCCCGCACTTATCGCAAGGGCATTCGCTTTCTTTGCATATCCATCACATATGTCCGGAGATAAAGTATGGGTAGCAGGGCTCACCAAAGGCGAAGGCATCGTAGACGGCTTCTCCGGAGCAACCCCACTGGCCAATGCACAGGCAGGGCTGGATCTACCCTCTTTCCAGGATATGTTTCTGGGAATAATACCGGGCTCAGTAGGAGAGACATCTGCACTGGCAATACTGGCAGGCGCAGCTCTTCTTATATTTACAGGAATAGCCAGCTGGAAAATAATGCTCTCCGTTTTTGCGGGGGGGCTCCTTACCGGCCTCTTTCTTAACCTGGTTGCACCATCTCCCGAATCTTACCTCGCGATTCCTGCTTACTACCACCTGGTTATGGGAGGGTTCGCATTTGGGGCAGTGTTTATGGCAACAGATCCTGTAACCGGCTCTCAGACAGAAAAAGGGAAATGGTTTTACGGATTTCTGATAGGCTTCTTTGCAGTAATCATCCGGGTATTCAACCCGGGATATCCGGAGGGTATGATGCTGGCAATATTGCTGCTCAACACATTTGCACCGCTTATTGACTATATTGTTGTACAGGCCAGCATCAAAAAGAGATTAAACAGAGCTGTCATTAAATAAGAGGAGAAAACGATGGATACAAATAAAAATTTATACACAATACTATATGCAACCGGAATGGTTGTGGTTGTAGCTGTAGTCCTCGCATTCGCATCATCACTCCTTAAGGAGAGGCAGCAAAGGAATGTAGAGATAGAGCGAAAGCAGATGATTCTCCGCTCCGTTCATCTGGCTGCAGATGCCAATACGGTTGAGGACAAAGACAGTTATATAGAGCAGGAGTACGCAAAATATATCACAGACTCCTCGATAACCGAAGGAGAGAAACAACTCACATTATATATCTGCAAAATTGAGAGCGGAGAGAGGTTCTATATATTACCCCTTCACGGAGTGGGTCTCTGGGGCCCGGTTTGGGGCTATATCTCACTAAAGGGCGACTTCAACTCTGTTTACGGCGCAACCTTCGACCACAAAAGCGAGACGCCCGGCCTTGGTGCAGAGATCTCCACAAACGAATTCTCAAATCAATTTGAGAACAAGAGGATCTTTGACGAGAAAGGAGATTATGTCTCTGTACAGGTTGTGAAAGGTGGGGCAAAAGAGGGCAATTACCATCAGGTAGATGCAATCTCCGGAGGAACCATCACATCCAAGGCAGTTGAAGATATGCTTTTAAAGAATATCCGGGAGTATATGAACTTCTTCTCTCAAAATCTTAAAGCGGCTCAAGAGAGAGCACTCGAGAAAGCCCGTGCAGATGAGCAGGCCGCTTTTGAGGCAGAGCTTAAGGCCAAAGCCTTAGCAGACTCTGTTGCCAATGCAGAGAAACAGCAAAGATACAGAGCCTATCTTAAGAGACAGCAGGAGGCAGTACAGAATTAATAACAGAGAAAACTTAGTAAGATGAACAATAAAAATATATTTATAGAGCCGCTTTTCAAGAATAATCCCGTTACCGTACTGGTGCTGGGAATCTGTTCTGCTCTGGCAGTAACCGTAAAGCTGGAACCGGCACTTGTTATGGCACTCTCCGTTACAATTGTTACCGGCTTTTCCGAGATGATTATTTCATTAATCCGCAATACAATCCCTAACCGTATTCGAATTATAGTTCAACTGGTTGTGGTTGCGATGCTGGTGATTCTTGTAGACCAGTTACTTAAAGCCTATGCATACGAAGTAAGCAAACAGCTCTCTGTATTTGTGGGTCTGATAATAACCAACTGCATCATTATGGGACGAATAGAGGCCTTTGCACTAGCAAACAAACCAATTCCATCTCTTATAGACGGGTTGGCAAACGGACTTGGCTACGGAATAATACTTGTTGTTGTCGCCTTCTTCCGCGAACTTCTGGGCTCCGGAACCTTGATGGGATATCAGATTATACCAAACGCAATCTACATAAAAAACGGAGGTTTCTACGAAAATAACGGTCTTTTAATACTCCCTCCGGCGGCCCTGATTCTGGTAGGTCTATTCATTTGGGTTCAGAGAAGTATCTCCAAAGAGTTAATTGAAAAAAAATAATACATATCCACTATGCAAGAGTTAATTAATATTTTCGTAAAGTCTATTTTCATAGACAATATGGTATTTGCATACTTCCTTGGAATGTGTTCATACCTGGCAGTATCAAAGAATGTAAAGACAGCTGTAGGTCTTGGACTTGCTGTAATCTTTGTTTTGGGAGTAACCCTTCCTGTAAACTATCTGCTTTTCAAATACGTACTATCTCCCGGCGCACTTGCCTGGCTAAACCCCTCATATGCAAATATAGACCTCAACTTTCTAAGCTTTATCATCTTCATTGCTGTAATCGCATCTATGGTTCAGCTGGTAGAGATGGTAGTAGAGAAGTTCTCTCCGGGGCTATACTCCTCGCTTGGAATCTTCCTTCCTTTGATTGCAGTAAACTGCGCAATTCTCGGAGGGTCGCTCTTTATGCAGGAGAGGGCATACGAGACACTTACTCAGGCAACAGTCTTTGGCCTGGGTTCGGGCTTCGGATGGTTCCTGGCAATAGTTGCTCTGGCGGCAATCCGTGAAAAACTCTCCTACTCTAACGTTCCTGCTCCGCTTCGCGGGCTGGGCATTACATTTATTGTTGTAGGGCTTATGGGCATTGCCTTTATGAGCTTTATGGGTATAAAACTATAGACATTTATGGAACTTACACTAATTACAATACTATCTATAATAGCTTTCCTTACAGTTACACTGCTTCTGGTTGCTATACTTCTGTATGCTAAGGCAAAACTGACCCCATCGGGTAAGGTTCAACTTACAATCAACGAAGAGAGGGAGATAGAGGTCTCTCCTGGAGAGAGCATACTATCTACACTCTCAAACAATAAAATCTTTTTGCCATCTGCCTGCGGAGGCGGCGGAACCTGCGGAATGTGCAAATGCCGTGTCACTAAAGGCGGAGGTGAGATTCTCCCGACCGAAGTGGGCTTCTTCACCCGTAAAGAGCAGCATAACCAATGGAGGCTAGGATGCCAGGTAAAGGTTAAAGAAGATCTCCGGATTGAGGTTCCGGAAGAGGTTCTGGGAATCAAGAAGTGGGAGTGCGAGGTTGTGAGCAACAACAATGTGGCTACATTCATCAAGGAGTTTGTTGTAAAACTTCCGGAGGGTGAGCTGCTTCACTTCAAATCCGGAGGGTATATCCAGATAGATATTCCTAAATGCGAGGTAGATTTCTCGACAGATGTCCAGGTAGAGGAGAGGTTCCGCGACGAGTGGGACAGTCTCAATATCTGGGGCCTGAAGATGAAAAACAGCGAAGAGACCTTCCGTGCCTACTCTATGGCCAACCACCCTGCAGAGGGCAACATAATAATGCTCAATATCCGAATTGCCACCCCTCCTTGGGACAGGACAAAAGGGACATTTATGCCGGTTAACCCGGGTGTATGCTCATCCTACATCTTCTCCCGCAAACCGGGCGATAAGGTGACCATCTCCGGCCCCTATGGCGAGTTCTTCATTAAAGAGACACAAAACGAAATAGTATTCATAGGTGGCGGTGCAGGTATGGCACCAATGCGTTCACACATCTTCCACCTCTTCCACACCGAGAGAACCACCCGTAAAGTGAGTTTCTGGTATGGGGCTCGCTCGCTTCGCGAAGTCTTCTACGAAGATGAGTTCCGCGCCATCGAGAAAGAGTTTCCAAACTTCACCTTCAACCTTGCCCTGAGCGAGCCGAAACCCGAAGACAACTGGACCGGCTACACCGGATTTATCCATAAAGTCCTCTACGATAACTACCTGAGCAAGCACGAAGAGCCCGAAGAGATTGAATACTACCTATGCGGCCCTCCAATGATGAACAGCGCCGTAAGCACAATGCTCGACAACCTAGGCGTACCAATCGAAAACATCGCATTTGATGATTTTGGTGGATAACCTTGTGTTATTTTAGTTTCATTCTTAAAATAACGTAGTTATCCTCCTCTTTCAAATTTTTAACCGACTCTTTGTCTGTTATTAGTTTCATCATCTCATCCGACATATTTAGAAGAGTTTTCGGTTGAACTATGGTAAAAATTTCATCTTTCTCGGTAAGTAGACCAGATAGTAAAAGAGCATTGCTTGCTTGGGAATCGGTATATTTGATCCACTCCCATCTGTTTGCGATTTTGTCTTTGATCATACAAAGCAGAAACGACTTCCCTTTATTGAAAACAGTATGTGCAGATAGTATATATTTGTGATTCTCATAAAAATAAAAAACCACAGAGAAGAGAGAGTTCATAGCGTTTATAAATCCACTCTTTTGATCCTTCATCTGCTCTAAGAGCTCTTTTGCTGTTTTGTACTCTTTCATATTGTAAACAACAGAAGGAGAAGCAGATAACCCGGATATTCTATAAACAGTATCGGTAAAGCAATCATTGAATGAAAGGAAATCTTTACAAGATGATGTAATTGCTTTAACTCCTTCCATATTCTGGAAAAACTTTTTCTCCTTTAGCAAAACTCTTGCATTTTTTCCTAGTGAGTCTGTAAATATAAGCCTCCCTTGAGCGTTATTAAATCCGTTATAAATAAGAGAGCCCTCTTTGTAACTGAACACCTGGAGAGGTTTCTCATCTAACAAACGTTTAGAGATAAACTTTCCATTATGATTGAATCTATAAATGGAATAGGACGGTCGCGCAGAGAGAAGAGAAACACTCTTTTTGTCAACCTCAATATTGACAATGTCATTAAACTCCTGAGGACCTCTACCCGATGCCCCAACACTATTCAAAAATTTGCCATTATTGTCAAATCTCAAAATTTTATAAATTCCAAGTGTGTTATAAACATAAAATTGGTTGTCGAAAATCTCAAGTCTGGGATATTTATCTATCAGAGACAGCTTTGTTGTCTCTAAAGGTATCACCTCAATCTCCTTAACAAATGTTTCAAAGAATTGCTGATAGGGAATCTCCTTTTTGAGATCTACTATTTCAATTTTACTTTTAGTTACTGCAGATTGTGTGTATCCGTTAAGAGAGATGATAAGGGAGAGAGAAAGAGCCAAAATTATCCGTTTGTTCATAGTTGTTAGTATTGTCTGATTCTTAATTAATATCTGCTGTCATTTATTTCATTTTTGCAATTGCCACAATCTGGTTATCGGTATCTTTGAGACCCTTAACTATCTCCCGAAGCTCTCCCTTTACAT
Organism: Bacteroidales bacterium; assembly: GCA_030695165.1. GTDB lineage: Bacteria > Bacteroidota > Bacteroidia > Bacteroidales > UBA932 > Bact-08. Next base: position 800 of record JAUYTH010000114.1, on the reverse strand, counting down.
CATTTTTTGCGGCAAAATCTATGATTTCAACAGCGGTATAAAGTGCAGATGCGTGGAAATCAGCCGAGATACTTGTGGGCAGAAAAGCCGGACCATCTTGCAAATTATCCCTAAAACCGATACTCCCCTTTACCGGCTGGCTAAGAAAGGTAAACTTGCCCGATTTTTTATTATAAAGAGCGTAACTGTCGGTATGTCTTCTCGACTCCAATCCACGGACAGTAGGACTCATCAGCTCATAAGGATCGTGACAAAAATCTCTCATACCGAATTGAAGAATAATATTCTCTTCCGTTTCGATAAAATACCTGACTCTCATATCAATATGATTACCATCCAGATAGGTTATGTGATCTCTTTTTTCAGATACATTTTTGTATTTCCCGTAATTGATACGAAAAGCCGGTGAATAGTTCAAGTGAGAATCCAATGTAAAAATTGTATCGTTTCCGGGTGTAATCAGCCTCACACTATTTTTGAATGGGTGTAATTCAGGAGGGAATACTCTATAGTGACTCCCCACATTTACCGTTGATAAGCTACCATCCGATGCTCTAAGAACCATTGTTTGCTTGAATATTTTTTCATATTCAGGTATTATTGGCATTAGGATATTCTTAATTACATTAAAGTTAGAGTCATAAACTATTGCAAAAATCTGCAGTGAATCTCTATGACTCGGAGCAGCCGAACCTATAAAAATAGTATCGTTTAAATTTATTGTCTTTTCTTGACTTGTAGACTTAATTCGTGGAACCTCCATACTCTTTTCAAAGTTCCCGTCACGATCAAAAAAAAGA
>JAUYTH010000113.1 GCA_030695165.1 Bacteroidales bacterium | reverse complement strand
GTGGGAGCAGAGGGAATCGAACCCCCGACCCTCTGCTTGTAAGGCAGATGCTCTAAACCAACTGAGCTATGCTCCCTTTGATTCCCCATTCCTATGGGATTGGGAGTGCAAAGATATCTTCATTTTTCTATTTTGCAAAATAATTCTCGTTTTTTTCGAAAAATTCTATCGCCTCTGCAACAATAAAGGTACTTCCACCTATAAACAGATAGTCTCCATCCCTGTAAATCTCTTTAAAACGAACAATTGCACTCTCAACTGTAGGGCACACCTCCCCCTTTAAACCTAAAGATTTACATTTAGAGGCCAAGATACCGGCATTAAGAGCTCGAGCGATTTTTGCCTGTGTATAAAAGAAGTAAGAGTCCGGCGGTAACAGACCAACAATCTTTTCAATATCTTTATCTGCAACAAACCCCACTATTGAAAAAAGTCGCTTATATCTCTGCCGTCGAAGCTGAGAGAATACCATTGTGAGGCCGTTAACATTGTGTCCTGTATCGCACACAACAGGGGGCTTAATAGAGAGATACTCCCACCGACCTCTCAGCCCTGTCGCCATCGCTGTATTCTTAAGTCCATTTCTTATATTTTCGTCACTCCACCCCTCTCCAACCACATTTATAAAGGTTGGATTCAATGAAAGCACAGAAAGAGTTGTGAGCACACACCTCAGATTATGAGTCTGACAATCTCCGGTTAGATCCAGTTCGTAATCGGTTGCCTTTATATCGGAGAATAGTGAATCCTGTGAGAAGACAATATGTGCCCCCTTTTGGTTAGCAATATTTTCAAAAATCTCTTTTGTGGATGTTGTGTATTCGCCTATCACAACCGGAACGCTATGTTTTATAATTCCGCCCTTCTCTGAGGCTATCGCACTTAGTGTATTCCCCAGATGCTCGGTATGATCCAGGGCTATGTTAGTTATTACACTCACCAAAGGGGTTACAACATTTGTGGAGTCCAGTCTCCCACCAAGCCCTGTCTCAATAACTGCAATACCTACCCTCTCCCTGCGAAAGTGGTCGAATGCCATTGCTGTGGTTATCTCAAAGAAGGAGGGCTTCTGTTCGTTGATAAATGGTCTCCATTTTATAAGAAAATCTAAAACCTCCTCTTTTGAGATCATCACGCCGTTTACTTTAATTCTCTCCCGAAAATCTAAAAGGTGCGGAGAGGTGTATAGACCAACCTTAACCCCACAACTCATAAGTGCACTCGTAAGCATATGGCTGACAGACCCTTTTCCGTTAGTGCCTGCAACGTGAATTACCGGATAATCTCTGTGAGGGTGTCCTAACTGCCGGTCAAACTCAATCATTGTCTCCAGCCCCTCTTTGTAAGCAATCTTTCCCACCTGCTGGTAAGATGGAAACTGACGGAAGATGTACTCTATCTCCTCTCTATATTTATCGGGATCAAACATATTTTAAAAGATTCCAATTAATGACAAATTTCATAAATAAAAGGGACAAAATTATTATATGGCTAAATATTTTTCGGGAATTGGGCAAAATGGAGTAATTTTGAGGCTTAATTAATAGCTGTTAATTCCTATGATTTCATTCTTTCGTGCTGGTAACGGACCTGTTCTGGCTGTGAAAACAGATTCACCTATTTCCAAAGAGAGTGCAGATGCTTTAAAATGGCTCTTTGCAGGAGCAGATATAATATTGGACGACAAAATAGATGGTTGGTTTACAGGGCCAAGAAGAGAGATGGTTACCCCCTGGAGCACTACAGCTGTAGAGATAACCCGCAATATGAATATTGATGGTATATCTCGGATTGAGGAGTTCTATCCAGCTCAGGATGAAGATGCTCCTCACGACAAGATGCTGCAGCGGATGTACAATGGTTTAAATCAGGATATTTTTGAGATAGTGCGTCAGCCGGATCCTGTTTTGGAGATAACAGATATTGAAGCATATAACATTCAGGAGGGGCTTGCACTCAACCCGGAAGAGGTTATTTATCTGGAAAATCTAAGCAAAAAGCTTGGTCGTCCTCTCACAGACGGAGAGGTCTTCGGTTTCTCACAAGTTAACTCAGAGCATTGCCGTCATAAGATCTTTAACGGCACATTTATCATAGATGGGGTTGAGATGGAGTCCACACTATTTCAACTTATAAAAAAGAGCTCTGCAGCTAATCCAAATAAGATAGTATCTGCATACAAAGATAATTGCGCCTTTGTTGACGGGCCAAAATCACCTCTCTTTTACCCGGAGAGTGGTGATAGCTCTTCTCTATTCAAGACAACAGAAAGTGAGACAGTTATATCACTTAAAGCGGAGACTCACAACTTTCCCACAACAGTTGAGCCATTCAATGGAGCTGCAACCGGTTCGGGAGGAGAGATAAGAGACCGAATGGCAGGAGGAATGGGTTCATTCCCGATTGCAGGTACTGCAGTCTATATGACGTCATATCCAAGGTTTGAAGATGAGGGAAGAGATTGGGAAGATGGCGATCCAAGGGAGTGGCTCTACCAGACACCCCGGGAGATTCTCACAAAGGCCTCTAACGGAGCCAGTGATTTCGGAAACAAATTCGGTCAGCCGCTCATATGCGGTTCGCTGCTCACAATGGAGCACAGCGAGAGTTATCGCAGGTTCGGTTACGATAAGGTGATAATGCTTGCAGGTGGTATTGGATATGCCAGGAGAGAGTACGCATTTAAAAAGAAGCCCCACCCGGGAGATAAGGTAGTGTTGCTGGGTGG
>JAUYTH010000112.1 GCA_030695165.1 Bacteroidales bacterium | reverse complement strand
GTAGTAGGAGTGGTTGGCAAAGTGATAGAGTAGGTATATCCGGACTGACCTGTAACATTAAATTCTGCAGCAGTAACTGTACCGGTATTAGCAGGCAATGTAACTCCGCCTGTAATGGTGCGTGTTCCTGCAGGGGCTAGTATAACTGTTCCACCTGTTGCGCTAACGGCTATATTACCGAAGTTAAGATCTACAGTTTTAGTGATGGCGATTGGGGTAACAATAGTTCCCGAAGCGTTTGCGGTAGCGCTAACCTGAGCGAAAGATGCTGTTGAAAAACCTAGAGCAATAATTGCAAGTGTGAAAATTTTAATAGTCGATTTCATTTTTTTTATTTTTTATATGTTTATTAATTTCTCTTTGCCTATTATAAGTCAGAAAGTATGCCATTAAAAATAAAATCGGTTATTACTTCATTAATCAAATTTGAAATGCATAGCTAATCGCCGGAAATACAACCATTAACCCCATTAAACAGAGTCCAGGTTGAGATTGATTAGAATATAGTGTAAAAAATATTTGAGGTAAATTATTTTACGTGCTGTAAATAAATACTTTCTTTTTAACTTTTATTATCTTATCCGAATACGAACGAATATAAGCGTCATAATCTATATTCTTTACACCATCCCGGTAATTATATTCAAGTCGTCTCGCAACTAAAAGGCTTATAAATTGCTAAAATATTACGATTTCAATGAATGAAAATTAATTTTTAGTGGACACTAATGATGTATTAATATTAAACTGCAAACTTTCTGAATAAAAATTAAATCCGAATTTAATTTTTTGGTTTTTTGAAAAAGATGTATACCTTTGCAATCCCTTTCCAAAAGGGACGCTCTTTTAATTCTTTTCGGGGTGTGGCGCAGTTGGCTAGCGCACCTGCTTTGGGAGCAGGGGGTCCTCCGTTCGAGTCGGAGTACCCCGACACAAAAGCGGCTTGATTATTCAGGCCGCTTTTTTCTTATTTTTATTTTTAGTAGTTATGAAAATTATAACTCTTACCGATAATGTTGTAAATAGAAGAGCTCTTTTAGCTGAGCACGGTCTCTCAATATATCTGGAGGTCGACAACAAAAGGGTACTATTTGACACCGGTCAGAGCTCCGTTTTTTATAAAAACGCAATTGAGCTGGGTGTAAACATCTCTCTTGTAGACTATCTGGTTTTAAGCCACGGCCACTACGATCATACCGGAGGAGTTTCCACTTTTTTGGATACAAATACTTGCGCAAAGATCATTGCAAAGAGAGAGGCTTTTCTCCCCAAATACAGAGGTAAAAGATACATAGGGATTGATCCGGGAGTTAAGATTCCAGAAGAGAGAGTTGTATATACCGATGACTTTTTTAAAATAAGCGAGAGATTATTTATTGTTTCTGGACCGATAATAGCAAATAATCTATTATCCTCAGATTCCGAGGGCTTCAATTGTGAAGAGAACAGCTCTTTAACAAAAGACCGGTTCCTTGATGAACAGTATCTGGTATATCTGAGTGAAGATGGACTCACAATCATCACAGGCTGTTCACATCTTGGAATAATAGAGATAGTCCTGCAGGCAACAGAAATGTTTAAGATGCCCGTAAACACGATAATTGGAGGGTTTCACACCTCCAAAATGGGCAAAGAAGGTGTAGATAAAATTGTTGCGTTTCTATCCAAAATCTCACCTTTAAAAATTGGAGTTTGTCACTGTACCGGACAGGATGCATACTGCCGTTTTAAAAATGAGCTGAATTGTAATGTCTTCTACAATTATTGCGGGGAAATAATCAATATTTAGTACAATTTCACTATCTTCATGAATTAATAGAGTAAAACCAGACTCCATAAAACAGATTAAATGACCCGCTCATTTGTGATTCTCTCATTTGCAACTCTTTTTTTATGCACATCTTTGTTCGTAAGCTCTTTAGCTGCGCAGGAGAGTAAAGAGACTAAACCGGAATTCAGCTTTGGTGCAGAGATTGTGAGTAGTTATATCTGGAGGGGACAGAACTACAACCACACCCCATCACTGCAGCCTTGGGCGCAGGTTTCTTGGAAAGGCTTTACTGTTGGCGCCTGGAGTACTTTTCGGGTTACCGGAAAGGGAGATGATGAGATAGATTTCTACATATCAAAAGAGGCCGGCCCACTTACCCTTGCTATCTGGGACTACTGGTCTTACAGCAAAACCAATCCCGGTCAATATTTTAATTATAATCCCGAAACAACATCTCATATGCTGGAAGGGCAGGCCATCCTCTCTTTTGGAGAGGAGAACAGATTCAATTTTTTATTCAGCTCAATATTCTACGGGTCTGACCCCTCAAAGAGTATCTATGGGGAGGCAGAGTATACCAAAACATTTGGAAAGAATCAGTTGTCGCTATTTACAGGGTATCAGTTTAAAGGGGAGTACTACCACTCATCCCCCGGATTTGTCAATCTTGGATGCACTTATCTCTGGCAAATACCGGTTAAAGAAAATTTTACTCCATATATTTCATTATCATTTGTTGTAAATCCATCTGCCGGTAGCACCTATTTTATAGCTGCACTAGGTTTTTGATTTTAAAAAGCGCGTTATGAGAAAAAAGGAAGGAATTAACTCCAGATTATTGCAGATTATCGCCTTTGCAGGGATAAGCTTTCTTCTCCTTTTTGCCGCAATAATAGTGCTACAGAAGCGGCAGGCAGATATGATTCACAAGGAGTCACTTGGACAGTTTAACAGGGAGATTACTTCTATCATAAATCTCAAAAGCACAGGACTCCGTCAAATTGCATTCGACTACACCTACTGGGATGAGTTTGCAACAGTAATGCAAACCGGGGCTACAAATGAGTGGTTCGAAAATAATATCGCAACAATTCTCTCCTCTTTCGGATGTGATTATGTCTCTGTCTATGATAAAGACTATAAGCTTGTTTATGAGCACCGTTTTGAACTTCAAAACTTATCAAAAATAGTTCCCCCGGAAGTGTTTCCACTGCTTAATGAGAAAAAACTTCTCAACTTTTTTATAGAGACCAGGTCCGGAGTAATGGAGGTTGCATCTGCATCTATACACCCCACCTTTGACAGAGAGAGAAAGGCCACAAAACCATATGGCTATCTATTTATCGGGAGGCTATGGAATAGTGAGTATCTGGGAGCTCTCTCTACTCTTACAAACTCTTCTATCCACACCGGGGAGTTCTCAAAAGAGGCGAAAAGCGAAAGCTCTCTAAAACTTAAGAGTTTCTTCTCTTTTACCGGCTGGGATGAAAAGGAGATAGGAGCTCTCTGGTTTGTTCGTGAAAATCCTATAGAGGCCCTCTATAACAAAAGCTGGATCTATATGTTCTTTGTTCTTGTTTTTTCTATGTTAATCATCTGGTTCTCTTTGCGTTACTCTATTAAAAAATGGGTGGTTAAACCAATTAATCTTATAGAGCTCATTTTAAAGAGAGAGAGCATTGGTGACATTATAAAGCTAAAAAAATCTTTTGGAGAGTTCTCACAAATCGGAGTTTTGTTTGAAAGGTATATAATTCAGAAAGAGGAGCTCAGAGAGGCAAAAGAGAGAGAAGAGAGAGCAGATGTGCTAAAAACGCAGTTTCTCTCCAACATCAGCCACGAGATAAGAACACCAGTAAACGGAATAATCGGGTTTTCGGAACTGCTAAAAGATGAGGCGATAACAAAAGAGCAGAGAGATGAGTATATCTCTATAATCCAGAACGGAGGAGAGAGAATGATATTGCTGATTAACGACCTGATAAATATGTCAAAGATGGAGTCAGGGCAAGAGGAGGTTGTCGAATCTACAATATCCCTGAACAGCGTTTTTGAACATCTATTTAACTTTTTTAAGCTGGACGCCAGTAAAAAGGGGCTCTACCTCAAGTTTGCAAATATGGGGTCTGACCTTCTTATCTCTACAGATCGGGAAAAGTTGTTTATCATCTTAAACAACCTCATAAAAAATGCAATAAAATACTCCACCAAAGGGACAATAGAGTATGGGTACAAAAAAGAGGGAGAGATGCTAATCTTCTTCGTTAAAGATCAGGGAATAGGCATCTCCGATAACCTTAAGGATATTGTTTTTGATCGTTTTATTCAGGGAGAGTCTAATAAAAACAAAAATTATGACGGGCTGGGGCTGGGCTTACCTATTGCAAAAGCCTACACCGAGCTTCTTGGAGGTACTATTTGGTTCGATAGTGAGGTGGATAAAGGAACAACATTTTATTTCACTCTTCCATACAAGCTTTAATAGCTGCAAGTATAAAACCAGGGGTTGTGCCCGACAGGTTTTATTTGCTGCCGAAACTCTTCATAAACTGAACCCTCTCAAACTTTTCCGGATTGTCTATATTCGCATAGTTGAGTCTTCCTTTGAAGTCAGAAACGTTCTTAAACCCCTGGGAGTCCATAAACAGATGAAGATCGTCAATTGATTGTCTAATAGCGTCTGCCCCCTTTTTGTATAGAGCTGTACACATCTGGGTTGTGGTTGCGCCTGCAAGAATCTGCTTAATCACCGTTGTGCCATTATGAATTCCGGTGCTTGCAGAGAGGTCTATTCCCGGAACCAAGGCAGATACTATGCCCATCCATCTTAGTTCGCGCAGAGACTCCTCCGGATATGAGAATGCATCTGCAGGGAATATCCGTATTCTTTTAATATCGATATCCGGACTATAAAAGCGGTTGAACATAACTACCCCTTTAGCTCCGTGTGCTTTGAGTCCGTTTACAAAACCCGGAAGATTTGTGAAGGTGCTGGCAATCTTTACCGAAACAGGAATTTTAATCTGTTTAGAAACCTGAGCAACAACATTTAGATACTCCTTTTCTATATCTTCCGATTTTTTGTGAATATTAAGCGGAAGAGAGTATATGTTTAGTTCAAGTCCATCGGCACCTGCACTCTCAATGTCTTTTGCAAATGCTGTCCACTCTCCTGTTGAGTAGCAGTTTATACTTGCTATTACAGGAACTGACACACTTTTTTTCACATCTGAGACTAGCTTAAGATACCTGTCAATGGAGTTCTGACGAAGATAGTGATGCAGATAGTCTGCAGACTCCGGATAGTCGTGTGACTGAGACTGAAGAAACTCTGCCTCATTCACAATCTGCTCTTCAAAGAGAGATTTTACCACAATAGCGCCAATTCCCGCTTTTTCAAACTCTACTACTCTGTCCAATTGTGCGGTGAGTCCGGAACTTGCTGCCATTATCGGCGAGGTTAGGGTCAGGCCCATATAATTTACAGAAATGTTTGACATAATATGTGGTTTTAGATTTTTTCAAATATCTTTCTAAAGCTAACCTTATCTTCAATGATCGCTCTTAAGTTTGCTACAGGAATTCTCTCCTGCTCCATTGTGTCTCTGTAACGAATTGTAACTGCATTATCTTCCAGGCTTTGGTGATCAATTGTGATGCAGAAAGGTGTTCCAATCGCATCCTGTCTGCGGTATCTCTTGCCGATACTGTCTTTCTCGTCATATTGACAGTTGAAGTCCATCTTGAGATCGTCCATTATCTTTCTGGCCACCTCCGGAAGTCCATCTTTCTTAACCAGTGGTAAAACAGCAAGTTTTACAGGAGCCAGGAATGCCGGAAGCTTAAGGACTACCCTCTCCTCTCCGTTTTCCAGCTTCTCTTCACAGTATGCAGATGAATATACGGCAAGGAAGGTTCTATCCAACCCCACAGAGGTCTCTACCACATACGGGATATAGTTCTCATTGGTTTCCGGGTCAAAGTACTGCATCTTCTTTCCGGAGAATTTCTGATGTTGTGACAGATCAAAATCTGTACGAGAGTGTATCCCCTCCAGCTCTTTAAAGCCAAACGGAAACTCAAACTCAATATCTGCAGCTGCATTGGCATAGTGCGCCAGTTTTTCGTGATTATGGAACCTGTATTTGGTATCTCCCAAGCCCATTGCCTTGTGCCAGCGAAGCCTGGTCTCCTTCCAGTGTTCAAACCATTTGATCTCCTCTTTTGGGCGTACAAAGAACTGCATCTCCATCTGCTCAAACTCCCTCATCCTAAAGATAAACTGCCTGGCTACAATCTCGTTACGGAACGCCTTGCCAATTTGTGCTATTCCAAAAGGAATCTTCATACGACCGGTCTTCTGGACATTTAGGAAGTTGACAAAAATTCCCTGTGCTGTCTCCGGCCTAAGGTAAATTATATTAGCATCTTCGCTCACGCTGCCCATCTGAGTGGAGAACATCAGGTTAAATTGACGAACCTCTGTCCAGTTGCGGGAGCCCGAAATGGGACACACTATTTCGCAATCTATAATAAGCTGGCGTACGGCCTCCAGATCGTTTCTGTTTAGAGTGTCGTTCATCCTCTCTCTCACCTCATTAGCCTTAGCTATATTCCTCAGAACATTTGGGTTAGTTGCGCGAAACTGAACCTCGTCGAAAGCATCTCCAAATTTCTTCTTCCCTTTTTCGACCTCTTTAGTGGCCTTCTCCTCCAGTTTTGCAATATGATCTTCCAACAGCACATCTGCTCGGTACCTCTTTTTAGAGTCCTTGTTGTCAATTAACGGGTCGTTAAAAGCTCCAACGTGCCCGGATGCCTCCCAAATTTTCGGGTGCATAAAAATTGCCGTATCAATCCCCACAATATTCTCGTTAAGACGCACCATTGCATCCCACCAATATCTCTTAATATTATTCTTGAGCTCCACACCCAATTGGCCATAGTCGTAAACAGCACTAAGACCATCATAAATCTCACTCGACTGAAAAATAAACCCGTACTCTTTGGCGTGTGCAATAAGGCTCTTGAATAGCTCCTCTTGTGTCATAATTCTATTGTTTATAAAACGCGAAATTAGTGCTTTTTATAGAATTTTTATACTTTTGCTCCTCTTATATTTAATTAAGTTCGCTAAAACTATTGATGATGCGTAAATTCCTTTTTATAATTATCTCCGTTTTTTCGTTATCCTTCGCTTTTGCACAGACTCCGGCAAACTGGAGATTTGAACAAAAAGATAACGGTGATGGAACAATTGACCTGATCTTCAAGGCAGAAATAGAACAAGGGTGGTATATGTACAATACCGATTTCTTTGAGAACGGTCCTCTGCCCACCACTTTTGAGCCAAACTCCGCAAGCGGGTTTGAAGCTGTCGGGAAACTGAAAGATCTCGCTACAGCAAAAAGCAAGTATGATAAAGCTTTCAAGATGGATGTGCTAATTTTTGAGCAGACCGGCTCATTTGTGCAGACAATAAAAAGAGTTTCGGGCGATAATTTCAAAATTGACGGATTACTCACATACCAGGTATGCAACGGTAAAGAGTGCATTATGGAGGAGTTGGATGTTACTTTTACCATATCTGCCACCACAGAGACAAACCCTGCAGATGACAAAAAACCTGAGGAGTCAGCAGAGGGGTCTGCAACTGACGGCCTTTTTGTCTTTCTTCTGATTGCTTTCGCTGCCGGCCTTGGTGGTGTTGTTACCCCTTGTGTCTTCCCGATGATTCCTATGACTGTAAGCTTTTTTATAAGCGGTTCGGGCAAAAGAAGAGAGGGAATAATCAAAGGTCTCATATTTGGGCTCTCTGTGACGCTGATATACACCCTTATAGGCGTTCTTGTTGCCGTTTTCCAGAGTACTGACGCAACTGATGTAATGGGTTCTCACTGGATTCCGAACCTAATCTTTGCCGCTCTCTTTGCTGTTTTTGCAATCTCATTCTTTGGTGCATTTGAGATTACCCTTCCAGGTGCTCTTGCCAATAAAGCAGATGCAAAAGCAGATAAGGGTGGTTACGTCGCCTCCTTTTTTGTAGCTCTTGCTATGGTTATTGTATCATTCTCCTGCACAGGCCCATTTGTAGGGTCTATTCTTGCTGCATCGGTAACAGGAGGTCTTGCGTTAAAACCAATCCTGGGAATGATGGCATTCGGTCTTGCATTCTCGCTTCCTTTTGTGCTGTTCTCACTCTTCCCCTCTTTAATGAAGAAGATGCCAAAATCCGGAGGATGGCTCAATGTTGTTAAAGTAGTTTTTGCCTTTATCCTGCTTGCGTTCAGTTTGAAGTTCCTGGCTTCTGTAGATGCGTACTTCGGTTGGGGCATTATAACCCGGGCGCTATTCATCTCTGTTTGGATTGTAATTGCAATTCTTTTAGGGATGTATCTGCTGGGAATTATTAGAACCTCGCACGACAGCGATGTTAAACACGTTGGTCCGGGCAGAATTATTTTTGCTATTGCATCGCTATCTTTTGCAGTATATTTAATCCCGGGTCTTTTCGGTGCACAACTTGCATCCCTCTCCGGGCTTATTCCTCCGTCAGACGGAAGTACTCTCGTAATAAACTCTGGAATAGCTTCTTCATCTTTAGGAGGAGATGAGACAACTACAGCTAGTTTGGGGTTATGTGGTGAGGCAAAATATGCTACATCTAAAAACAGAGCTCCTCACGGGTTATTTAGTTACTATGAAGTAGAGGAGGCCATTGCCTGTGCAAAAGAGCAAAACAAACCGGTTCTGCTCTCTTTCAAAGCTGTCACCTGCAGTGCCTGTAAAGTGATGGAGGCAACAGTATGGAGTGACGCTGCTGTTTTGGATATTATTCGCAACAAGGTTGTTCTTGCCTCGCTTTATGTAGACGACAGAACCGAACTTCCTCTATCGGAACAGGTTACCTCTACAATTGACGGTAAGGTAAAAAATACTCTAGGGCGTAAATTAAGGGATTACCAGCTTAGTCGTTTTGATGTGGCCTCTCAGCCATATTATGTTCTGATAGATCATAATGGAGAGATTCTGGTAAAACCTGTAGGAGAGTGCTCCTTGGAGGAGTTCCTGAACTTCCTCAACAGCGGGCTTGAGGCCTTTGAGAAAACCTCTGCCAAATAATTTCACTAAAAAAGGGTGACCAAAAAATTCTGGCCACCCTCTTTTTTAAGTTCTTTATTTAAATGGTTTCGAAAACCTCAGTTATAGGTTTTCTCACCTTTTTAAATTTTGCATAGGGATCATCGTCTGCTCTGTAG